>CAYUZZ010000110.1:2907-6958 GCA_964449505.1 uncultured Hyphomicrobiales bacterium
AAGATATCCTATTTGTCTTCCAATAAAATATCCTATTATAAGAATAACTATTGCAATTACTACGAGTAAAACAATTAAGTAATTTGTCCAATTAGATGCAATACCATTACTCTGCTTTGTGGCTGCCGAATCGCGAGTCGTACGGCTTAATTTTCTTAAAGAATCTAATTCTTTAAGCATCAAACTCTTTTTATTATTTACTTCAAAAGTAATTAAGACCGATTTGGAGCTCCATCTTCTTTGCAAGTCAAAACTGCCAATGCTTAAATTGTAAATACCTTCATTAAGCTTGCTATAACTAATTAAACTCTGTCCAATATTGAATACTGAGGAATCAGAACCCGTACTCAGTGTTATTTTATATAAAAATGCATCTTTGGTTGCATTTTTTGTGGTTGCTAATCCATAGAAAAAACTGATTGAATCATCGCTAGACAAAACAATATCCTGACTTTTATATACAAAGTCTTCTTTGTTTATTGAATATGACTTCAGAAGTACAATACGCCCACTGTCCAATTGCTGAGAAAACAGCACATGGGATATTAAGAATGTAGTCAATATTCCTAAAAAGATGTTTTTTAAAAAAATTAAATTCATTTTTATGATTTTCAAAATTGCAATAATAAACATAATTCTTTTTTTGCATATAAAGAAATTTAATTGAAACCTTTTTTCATTTAAACCCTTTTTTTATCAAACTTTTTTCAATTAACCATCTCAAGTAATCAAAAATAAATAAACTTAACAAAATACCAAAGATATCAAAAATCAAATCACCCAAACTAGACACTCTGTTTGGTACAAATGATTGGTGATATTCATCAGTATAGGCAAAAAAAGTCCCCACAGCCAAGGTCAAAATATTTATTAACATCAGCTTATTCTGAATATTTTGATAAAATGCAAACTTGATAAATATTCCAAGTATGAAATATACACCAAAATGTGCAATTTTATCAGCATGTTTAAAGAAAACTTGAACGTCGGGTAATTGTTCCTGTGACGATAAATAAAATATTATAAGCATCCAAAATAGGGACGGAAGAATTGATAAAACCTTCAATTTCATTATATTCTTAAACAAATCTTAAGTCCTTCATAGAATTAATTAAGTCGCTTGCTACAAGTGAACTTTGATTGTATTTTTGGGCGTAAATATCGCCAAGATAAGAATGTATAAATGCACCTACCGCTGCTGACAATAAAGAATTGTCTATTTGATAAGAATATGTAGATATTATTCCTGTAAGCACATCGCCACAACCTGCGGTTGCCATTCCAGCATTTCCCCCAGTATTAAAATATGTAAAATCTCCGTTGCTTATTATTGTTGGGTAGTGCTTTAATAAAATTGTACAATTTAATTTCTTTGCATAATGAACAACCAAATCCAATAGATTTTCTTTCAAATCATCAGCACTTATTTTGAACATATTCTTAAATTCAAACAAATGCGGTGTAAGAATAAAATTAGTATTCAATTTTGAATTTTTATCTATCACCTTTAGAGCATCAGCATCTAATATTATTTTTTTTGCGGGGAAATTTTCTATAATTTTTTCTACAAGATTTAATGTGGAAGAGTTGCTACCTATACCTGATCCTATTGCAATTACATCTGATTTGTTTAAGTAATCAGATAATTCCAAATAATTATTAATTGAAATTCCACCATCGGCAGTTGCTGAGCAATTTACGGGTATTATTTCAGGTACCAAAGAATGATGGAATATGGTTGACGCTAAATACACCAAACCTGCACCAGATTTGATTGATGCATTAGCGGATAGTGCAGCAGCTCCAGGGAATTTTTTTGAGCCTGCAATGATGAGAATCTTGCCATAATCAAATTTACTGCTAATAGGTTTTCTTTTGGGTACAATAGCAGCTATGTCGGAATTGTCAAGTATGTAATGATTTGAAAATTTTCGAGCCAAATCTTTGTTTACACCAAGATAAGCAGTAATTACTTTTCCAGAAACTAAAACTCCTTCATTAATAAATGAACCAACTTTGGGGCTAAAAATCGAGATGGTAATATTTGCTTTAAAGGCATCAATATGACATTTACCTGTTGATGAATTTAATCCTGCCGGCACATCAATAGCTATTTTGAGTGCTTCTGAAGCATTTAAAGACTTCAAAATCTCTACTGTAAATTCCCTTAGATCCTCATTGCCACCAGTTCCAATCATAGCTTCTATTATAACATCGAAATTGAAATTTAGTGGCAAAAGATCTGCCTGCTTAGACAAAGATTGGGTAGATAATCCCATCTTCTTCAATGATTGGTAATTGATATTTGTATCGAACGACATTTTATTTATGTCACCAATTATGAAAATTTGAATATTGAAAAATCCAAAATTAGATAAATGTCTGGCAACAGCAAAGCCATCTCCACCGTTATTTCCCACACCACAAATAATAGCGATCTTATCTGAATGTCTTATTTTGGATTTTATAATTTCAGCACAACTTCTTGCTGCATCCTCCATTAGGATTATTGATGGAAGCCCTAATTCATTGATTGCGAAATCATCAATCAGCTTGGATTGCTCGGTAGTTAACAAATATGTCATAATTAAAGAAACAATTATTTATAAAAAACGTAATTACAAAATTAAGTATGAAAAGTAACATAAAAAAAATATTGATAATAATTAGCGGTGTTCTGATATTTGTGATCAGGCTTACCGGCGATATTATTTTACTTTCCATCAACAAGGAGATATTGCTTGCTGATGGCTCGTTGTGGAATTTTACCACAAGCCTTCTTATTATTTCATTGGCAACTTACTACTTTTATGAAGAAAGTAAAGCCGATTTCAATATCAAATATGACGAACTTATACCATTTTTCTCTTATTCATACTTTCAGTCCACATTCCTTGTTTCTTCAATATTTGTTATAGTTTTGATGTCGGATTCCATAGGTAAGCTTGAATTATCAAAAGGAAATTATTTTAATTTAATTATTAAGTCCTTCACTTATCTCTACTTAATTTTAGTCTCAATAATAAGTTTAGGTTTCAGCTTAAAATGGATTTGGTCGCGGCGGAAAAAAAACACAAAAGAAATTTTATTTGTACTTGGAATAACTGCCATTGTATTATTGCTTTTCAATTCAGTAACATATTTTTTTGACACAAAGGGTCTGATATTACAAAAAATTGCTTCAGTGATAGTTCTGCTGTTTTTAATGGGCATTATTTTTTACATACCAATAAAAACTAATTGGATAGCAACACTAAGCAGAAAGGATAAAAGAAATTTATTTTGGTTGGCATTGATAAGTACCATCACAGGCATAATTGTCAGCACCGGCTCTATAAACCAAAATTCATTGCTATTCGCTGATTTGAACAGATTTTATTCCATTGCATCATCATATTTTACTATCTCGATGATTTTATACACTGTCCTAAGTGCTAAATTACTCCTAAGTATAGCTGTTACTTACCCATCTTCCTCTTTGGTCGAAAAAAAATATCAGGAAGTAAACAATCTTGCTTTTTTGAATAAATACGTTTCCGAATCCATCAATAAAGATGATGACTTTATAATATCGACGGTCGCAGAGCTTGCATTTCAGACTAGCCTTTCAAATGGTGGCTGGGTGGAGATTTATAAAAAAAATAAAACCGAGATAGTAAAAACGTTCAATATTGAAAGTTCTAATCTAACTAAACTGGATGAGATGATTAACATTTCAAAAAATATAAAAAATTATAAAAATGTTTTTTTAATCGAATCAATTTATGAAAGTAAAGATTTTATAAACATTGCAAGCTATAATAAATTCATCAAATCTTTGGTTATTATTCCGGTTTATTGCTTCGATAACAGAATTGCGACCATAACCTTATTCAAAAACGAAGAATACAAAATGGAACACGATGATGTTCAGGTACTTTCTGCATTTGGTGATAACATAAGAATGGCTTTAGAAAATTCTAACTTAATGAAGGAGTCGATTGAAAAAGAAAAATATAAAAATGAAATGATTCTTGCCCAAAAGATGCAACAAAAACTATTACCACAGGTA
>CAYUZZ010000111.1:0-6956 GCA_964449505.1 uncultured Hyphomicrobiales bacterium
ACATCGCCCGATATAGAGGATTTAATAGTTACAAAACCCGAAGATGCCGTAGCAGTGCTAAAATCTGCAGTTAGAGAAATGGAATTAAGATACGATATACTTGCTAGTGTAGGGCAAAGAAATATTGCAGACTATAACGAGAAAGTACGTAATGGAACTATCAAAAACAACGAGAATAATATTTATAAACAATTGCCCTATATAGTCGTGATAATTGATGAGCTTGCTGATTTAATGCTTACAGCCTCCAAGGAAATAGAAGAACCCATAACCAGACTAGCCCAAATGGCGCGTGCTATTGGTATTCATCTGGTAATTGCCACTCAACGTCCATCTGTCGATGTAATCACTGGCATAATTAAAGCAAATTTCCCAGCAAGAATTGCTTATTTGGTGGCTTCTAAAATCGACTCGAGAACAATTCTTGATATGCAAGGTGCAGAACAATTGCTTGGAATGGGTGATATGCTCTTTTTGCCATCGGGTCAACCGAAACCTGTAAGAATTCAAAATGCTTTTATCAGTACAGAAGAAGTTGAGAATGTTTGTGAATTTATTGAAAATCAAAAAGGGTATTCCGAGCCATATTACTTACCTTCTTTGGTTGATAAAACCGTCAAAGGTATGATTGACCCCTCCGATAGAGACCCTCTGTTCGAGGAAGCAGCAAAGTTAATTATCAGAACTCAGCAAGGGTCAGTCTCGCTTATTCAAAGAAGGCTGAAAGTAGGTTATGCACGTGCTGGCAGAATTGTAGATGAATTAGAGTCTGCCGGTGTAGTTGGTCCGTTTGACGGTAGCAAAGCACGTCAAGTATTAATGGAATCAGAAAGTGAGCTTGAGGCAATTTTATGATTAAAAGCTTAAAGATAAAGAATTTTATTTTAATTGAAAACGTTGATTTAGAATTCTCGCCAAATTTGAATATTATTACTGGAGAAACAGGCTCTGGAAAGTCGATGCTAATAGATGCTCTTATTACTCTTTTCGGAGGTAGAGCCTCGTCTGATTTCGTTAGAAATGGAGAATCAAAAGCCATAATTGAATCTGAGATTACACATTATTCTTATTTAATTGATGAAATTCTAAATCAAAATGAAATTGAATGCAATACTGGAAGTCTAATTATAAGAAGAGAAATTTCTGCTAAGGGACAATCAAGAAATTTCATTAATGATTCCCCTGTTAACTTGAATACACTTAAAGACATTGGAAGCCTACTAATTGATTTCCATGGGCAACACGAACACCAATCATTGCTAAATTCTCTAAACCATATCAAAGTACTTGATGGTATTGGGGACTATAATAATCTCCTGAATGATTTTAAAAAATCATTCACTTCACTTCAAAGCAAGTTAATTGAATTTAATCAAACAATCAAAAAAGAGAAGGAAATAAAAGATAAAATCAGCTTTCAAAAATTTGTATTAGACGAAATTAACAAATTGAACCCTTGTGCTGATGAGGATATACAGATAGAGAGTGAATTGAAATTATTGGAGAATGCTGAGTTTATATCAGTTATTTCTGATTTAGTCTTCGAAGATTTATATGGGAAGGATGATTCAATTTTCACTCAACTTAACGATATATTACAAAAATTAGAAAAATTACGCTCTTATAATTTAGAAATCAATACTCAAATCGATGAGATAAATTCATCAATTATTACATCAAAGGAAGTAGCAACTCATATCAAAAATATTAGTAACTTGCTTGAGTTTAATCCAGATAAGATTGAATCTTTACGTACAAGGTTTAATCAGTTGAAAGGTTTACAAAAAAAATATGGGACCATTTCCGAACTTTTAGATTTAAAGAAAAAAATTGAAGAAGAACTCAAGTTTGCCGAATCCTTCTCAGACAAAATAAGTCAATTAAAGACCGAATATGAAGACTTGCAGAACAGTTGTGGCATATTGGCTGCACAATTGAGCGAATTACGCAAACATAAGGCTCTACATCTTGCTTCAGAAATTGAGGAAAGCCTTAAAACTATGGGCATTAATTGGGTCGATTTCCAATCCAAAATTTCCTCAAAAGAAATATCCATAGACTGTAATAGCCCATCAGTACTAATAGGAGGAAAATTTTGGGAAGTTAACGAGTATGGAATCGATAAAGTAGAATTTTATATTTCTACTAATAAAGGACAAGACGCTAAACCACTTTCTGAAGTTGCATCTGGAGGGGAAATAAGTCGAATCATGCTTGCTCTTAAGAATATTATATCAAAATCTGATACAGTAGATACAATGGTATTTGATGAAATTGACACTGGTATAAGCGGCAGAATAGCCCAAATGGTCGGAGCCGTAATGAAGAAAATTTCTTCAAACAAACAATTATTGACGATTACTCACTTAGCCCAAATAGCTGCATTTGGAGACATGAATGTTATAATTAAAAAAATTGAGAAAGGTGGCAATGAAGTCAGTATCGCAGAAATTATAGAACCAAAAAATATGCCCAACGAGATTGCAAAAATGATTAGTGGAGAAACAGTAAGCGACAACACAATCAAGTCAGCAATGGAACTAATAAATTATTCAAAACAATAATTTTAAAACTTTACGTTATCCTTAAAAAAGTTGATTTGAATGGATAATTATTACTTTTTATCAAAAGATGAATTAAATGTGATAATCAATAAGATATTCAATCCTATTGATTGTCACAGAATTGTGAGTGCATACGATATGGCTGACCAAGCCTATGGTGACAAAAAAACATTGTCAGGGAATCCATATTTTTTTCATACAACACGTGTTGCAAAAATTCTTCTGAAAGAAATAAATATTAAAGATGCAGACTTGATAATAGCTGCTTTGTTGCATGATATCTACAAGACATGCGATGATATATCAGACGAAATACTTAATTATAACTTTAACCCTTATATTACATATTTAGTGAATTCACTTAAAGAAGACTTTGTATTTATTAAAAAAAAACCATTCAAAACAGCAGAGGAATCAAACGTTAAAGTTCCCGAAGATGATTATTTAATTATATGGCTTGCAGAACACCTTGATAATCTAAGATTCCCAGCATTTACTCCAGAATTGAATCCAGTAAATTATATACTTAATATTACTGCATATTTCTTTCCTTTGGCAGATATCAATCCGAATCCCAAAATAAAATACTTGATTTCTGAGTTAAAAAAAGAAAAAAATAAAATATTAAGTTAATCTTGTAGCATAATTTTGCTTAAATATTAAAAAATAGTTACATTTGTAAATTTGAAAATACATCATTGACAAAAGTGATAAAAATAGATATTCATGGACTGAAAGAAGGGGAGCATACTTTTATGTTAAGCACCGACATAAAACAGGAAGATTGTTTCTTCGATGAGTTTTTTGGTGACTTAACATTAAATGGTATAATCAAGAAAATTGGCACTCGCCTTTCTCTTAGAGCAATAGCTGAAGTTAAGGCTAACTTAATATGCGACAGATCATTGAAAACCTATACTGAATTGATTTCAAGTGAAGTGAAATTAGCATTTATTGCAGATACTAAATCTTTTCTTGAGAACAAAACTAACGAAACTGATAGCGACATAATTATTAGAGAAGATACAAATTATATAGACGTAAGCAAAGAAGTGATTGAACTTCTTGCATTGCAACTCCCTATGAAACGAATTGCACCTGAATATCGCGACAAGGAGTTAACTGAGATTTATCCTGAGTTATCCATTGATAAAACTTCGGATATAGATGATAGATGGACGAAACTAAAAGATTTTAAAATTAATTAATCAAGGATATAGTAAAATGCCAAATCCAACTAGGAAATTTTCCAAATCAAGAAGAAACAAAAGACGCACCCATTATAAAGCAACCTCAATGCAGACTGGGTCTTGCCCACAATGTGGTGCTACGAAGCTATCGCATGCAGCCTGCCCAGATTGCGGATATTATAACGGCAGAAAAATTATTGCAGCTGTTTAATTTTTTTAAATAAAAATGCAGACTAATAAATTTAGAATTGCCATTGATGCTATGGGTGGAGATTATTCACCCATAAGTGAAATAGAAGGTGCGTATTTAGCAATTAATGATCCACAACACCAAGATATTGACATATTTTTGGTTGGAGATGAGTTTGTCTTAAATAAAAAGATAAACGAACTAGGATATGATAAAAACAAACTGACAGTTGTTCATGCTCCTCAGCAAGTAACTATGCATGACGACCCGACAGATGTAATAAAGAAGAAAAAACAGTCTTCCCTATACATCGGTGCTGAAATCCATAAAAATGGAATAGTACAGGCATTTGCATCAGCAGGCAATACCGGTGCAATGCTCGCAGTTTCAACTATGATTTTAGGTAGAATTAAGGGTGTATCCCGACCAACAATTGGTTCATTTTTCCCAAGTATTGGTAAAAATCCTGTATTTGTACTTGATGTGGGTGCAACTGTTGATTTAAAACCGAGATATCTTTATGAATATGCTGTGATGGGCAGTATTTTTGTAGAAGAGATGCTGTCTATACCCAATCCAAAAGTTGGACTTTTGAATGTAGGCGAAGAAGAAAGCAAGGGAACAGAATTAGTAAAAGAAACTTACAAATTGCTAAAGGAAAGTAAAGTTAACTTTATAGGCAACGTAGAAGGAAGAGATATTTTTGCTGCCACTTCCGATATAGTAATTTGTGATGGTTTCGTAGGAAATATTGTATTGAAATTTGCTGAAAGTTTTTTAACTTTATTGAAATTCAAAGTTAAAGAATTTTCTGAACAAGGTATGGTTAATAAGATAAAAACAGCACTTATGGTGCCAACATTGAAAGAAATTCTTTTGCAATTTGATTATCAAACTTATGGAGGAGTTCCCATGCTGGGAGTAGATGGTGTTTCGATAATAGGACATGGAAAATCAAGTCCTTTAGCGATTAAAAATATGATCATCAGGGCTAAAGATATGATAATTGCAGAAATTAATAACAAAATTGAAACAGCTTTAATAAACTAAGAGAAAAAAATATGTCAGCAACAATTACTTCAATTGCACATTATTTACCACCTGATATTTATCCGAATTCTTATTTCGAAAAATATCTCGACACAAGTGACGAATGGATTAAAAGCAGATCAGGCATTTCCGAACGACGTTTTGCAAAAGAGGGCGCCACATCGGATTTAATAGTGCCTGCTGCACTTGAATGTATTAGGAAAAGAGGAATTGATAAGAATGAAATCGATGTAATAATAGTTGCATCAGTTACACCAGACCACATGTTTCCATCTACCGCAGCTTTGGTGCAACACAAACTCGGTATAAAGGGTTGTTGGGGATTTGATTTATCCGCAGCCTGCTCCGGCTTTGTGTTTGCTATTGCAACAGCCGCCTCTTTGGTAAATTCGGGTACTGCCAAAAAAGTACTTCTATGTGGTTCAGACAAAATGTCCTCAATATTAGATTTTAACGATAGAGGGCAGGCTATTTTGTTTGGAGATGGCGCCGGTGTATGTCTGATTGAAAAATCAAATGATGATAATTATGGTATTCTTGACCAATCATTATACATTGATGGTGAAGGTGGAAAATTCTTGCATCAGACTGCTGGTGGTAGCTTCAAGCCTGCATCTATCGAAACAGTAGAAAACAAAGAACATTATATATATCAGGACGGTCAGGCTGTTTTCAAAGCAGCTGTCGTTGGAATGGCAGATGTTTCGGAAGAGGTTATGAAAAAAAATGGATTGACATCCGATGATGTCGCTTGGCTTGTTCCCCATCAAGCAAATTTACGAATAATAAATGCTACTGCTAATCGGATGGGACTTGACAAAGATAAAGTTATGGTTAACATTGATAAATACGGCAATACTACCGCCGCTACCATTCCTATTTGTTTATCCGAGTGGTATGATAATGGTAAAATCAAAAAAGGCGACAACTTGATTCTTTCCAGCTTTGGAGCTGGCTTTACTTGGGGTGCTGTTTATTTGAAATGGAATATGAACGATTAGGAGTATTGTTGTGAGCAAAGCCTTAGTTTTTTCCGGACAAGGTTCGCAGTATGTTGGTATGTTAAGGGATATTTGTGAGAAATACCCGTTGGCTGATACATTGGTTGAAAAAGCAAATGATATTTTAGGTTACGAACTAAGCAAAATTATGTTTGAAGGACCAATTGACTTGCTAAAAGAAACCCGTTACACTCAACCAGCAATATATTTACATTCTTCAATAATTTGTTCTCTAATTAAGGACAAACTTGATTTTAGTTTCACTGCTGGTCATTCTGTGGGTGAGTATGCAGCATTATTTGCATCTGGTGTGATTGCCTTTGAAGATGGCTTAAAATTAGTTGCAAAAAGAGGTGAACTTATGTTTACTGCTGGATTAGACAAACCAGGTACAATGTTTGCAATAATCAATCTGGAAGATGAAAAAGTTGAAAGAATTTGCAATGATTTGACTGATATTGAAAAAGATAACATTGTAGTACCTGCAAATTACAATTCTCCAGGACAGATTGTGGTATCGGGTTCAGCTGATTATTTAAGAAATAATATTGGAGCCTTCAAAGAAGCTGGCGCAAGATTAGTAAAAGAATTGATTGTCAGTGGGGCATTCCATAGTCCACTTCTCAATTCAGCAAAAGAAGAGTTAAGAATTATAATAAATAGTACAAAATTCAACAACACAAAAACTCCTATCATTTCAAATGTATATGCTGCTCCCCTAATTAATTCTGATGAAATTAAAAATGCATTAATTCAACAATTAACATCACCAGTAAAATGGACTCAATCAATTCTTAAAATGAAAAACCTTGGGATAAATGAATTTACGGAGATTGGACCCGGAAATGTTTTACAGGGCTTAATTAAGAGAACCATAACAGATATTAAAATAAATGGTATTGATAAGAGTGAAGATTTAGAAAATTATAAATAATTGAAAATAATTTGCTAATTTTACAGA
>CAYUZZ010000112.1:0-544 GCA_964449505.1 uncultured Hyphomicrobiales bacterium
CACCAAGTGCAAACCCATTAACAGCAGCGATGACAGGAATATTTAACATCTCCAGTCGTAGCATCACATTACTGCCAAACTCACTAAATTGCTTTCCACTCCTGTTGTCTGATTGATGCAATTCCTTGATATCGGCACCTGCAGCAAAGGCTTTTTCACCACTACCCGTCAAGATTAGTGCCTTGATAGTCTCATCAAGTTCGATTTGGTGTAAAAGATGATCTAATTCTACGAAAAGTTGATTATTAAGAGCATTTAACTTATCAGGTCTATTCAAAGTTATAATACCATAATCCTTACATTTCTCGAATAAAATTGTGCTGTAATCCATTTATTAACCTTTATATTTGAAGTTATAATAATTGCAAATTTACATAATATTTATGAAGTATGAGAATATTCGTTCACATTTTTTTAGTATGTTTTACAATTTTCTTAAATTTTTCTTTTACATATTCCGTAAGCAAGAGGTCAATCCTTACAAAGTTGATGGATTCATCTTTGTTTGATGGTGTTCAATACCAAAAATATTCATTTGGTAATA
>CAYUZZ010000112.1:554-6902 GCA_964449505.1 uncultured Hyphomicrobiales bacterium
ACTAAAATCTTTGCAAATGTTATCAGAGTTAATATTAAAAAAGAGGACATTGGTATTGAAGTTTTGAAAGCTGCCAAAAACATTTCATCTACTACTAAAATAAATGATATAATAAGATTGCATGATTCGTTAGACAACAAGCAAACAATTGCAGCAGTGAATGGTAATTTTTGGAGAGCATATTCTAACTACCCAATCGGTGCATTAGCTGTCGATGGCAAACTTGTTGAAATGAATCCTTACAAGGAATGGTCATCAATATTTTGGGATACAAATGGCAAACCATATATCGATAATTTTAAACTTTCGGGTAAAGTATATTTACCTGATAATTCAGTAATTTTTATATCGGATATTAATAAAAGAAAAGATAGCAACTCCATAATATTATATAATTCTTTTGCGGGCATAATTATACCTCCAATATCTAAAAAAGATATTAAATTAGTTTATGATCAATTGATTATGGAAAAAGCCATTAACGAAACTTTCGAGGATTCCACTGAAGAAATAATAGATTACGAACAATTAAAAAATGAGTTGTTAGAGATACAGAGATCGAATTCATTGGAAAGCAAGTTAAAAAAAATAACCCTGACTATGTTGAACACTCCAATAATAAATCAAAAAATTCGCTGTTTGGTAACTTCTATAGACACGGGTGCAGTAAAGCTTAATGATAATCAATTTATTTTATCGCTTGGATTAATTTTTCCTGATTATAATTTCCCGTCAATTAATGATACAATTTCAATAGAATTTAAAACTAACTCCCAAAGCAATCATTTATTTAACTATGCAATAACGGGTACCCCCAGATTAGTGAGAAAGGGTAAGGCAAGTCAAGAAGCCAGATACGAAGGTTCCAGAAGTAGAAGATTTATCAACAGTAAATTACCCAGAACGGCTATTGGATATAATCAAAATAAAGATGAGATAATCATTGCTACAATTCCATCTGGGTCACGAACTAATCGAAGTACTGGTGCTTCACTTCAAGATCTTGCCATTATTATGAGGAATCTGGGTTGTTACGATGCTTTGAATTTAGATGGCGGTGGCTCCACAATGATGGTGGTAGGTGGATTGAATATAGAAAATCCCGAGCTTACAGATATGATGCGAAAAATTAGCTCTGTAGTTGCTGTACGACTCAAAAAATAATAAAATATAATTACAGTTTTTTCTTCACTACACTTATTATTCTTATATAAATTAACCAAATGAAAGCTTTTATCATTGTTGTATTATTCTTGATTTTAAATTCGAATTCGTTGATTTCCAAAGCATCTAAATTATATCAAGCAAGAGAACAATATTACCAGTCTATAAAAGATGAGGATAAACTTGAACCCACAATTGAACTATTTGAAGAAATTTATAAAGAAAACCCTCAATTGGAAGGAATGTGCCGTACTTATGTTGGTTCATTGGTAATGTTGAAAGGTAAGCATGCATTCTGGCCCCACAAAAAAGTGAGTTTTGTGAACGAAGGCATTCCTATTATGGATAAGGGTTTAAACTTGGACCCTGATAATATTGAATCCCTATTCATATATGGTAGTTCTTGTTATTATTTGCCTTTTTTCTTGGGAAAAGGTAATTTGGCTGAAGAAAAATTAAAAAAAATAGTTGCTATTTTGAATCAAGATGATTTAAAAAAGTACGATAAGAAAATTTTAGTAAATGCATTAGAATTTATATTAAAAAATATAGATTTGAATAGTGAGGAAAAAATAAAGATTAATGATTACCTTACAATACTTAAGTAATAATGCTTAAAAAGAAAATTGCTGTTCTTGGTGCTGGGTTGGGTGGCTTGGCAGCAGCCATACACCTGTCGTCGAAAGGTTATGATGTAACTTTATTTGAAAAGAATGAAGATTCAGGTGGCAAAATAGGCATTATTCAGGAAAATGGATTCACTTTTGACACCGGACCTTCGGTTATTACTTTACCGTTTGTGATTGATGATATTTTTAACACTTTAGGAATGGACAGATCAAAATTTTTAGAGTTTATTAAATTAAATCCTGTGAATAGAAATTTCTTTTCTGATGGTACTTTTATCGATTCATTCTCAGAAAAGGATAAAATGACAAAGGAGCTTGCCAAATTATCAGTTGGTGATTCCAAACAATATTCCTCCTACATTAATTACACTAAACAGATTTATGAAAAGGCTAATCGAGTTTTTTTATTTGAACCAATTCATGAAATTGCTAAGCTAATAAAGGAGCATAAATTCCCCAATCTTTTAGATTTTAGATATATTGATTCTTTTAGAACTATGAACAAAGCTAATTCCACTTTTTTTGGAAATGATAATATCAGGAAAATTTTTAACAGATATGCCACATATAATGGTTCAAGTCCCTACAAAACGCCAGCAACTATGAATATAATTGCTTATGTGGAATTAATTTTGGGGGCTTATTATATCAAAGGTGGTATTTATAATCTTAATAGGGAAATCACTAAATTAGCTATTCTAAGCGGAACTAAAATATTTTTCAATTCTGAGATAACAAAAATACTATCTAACAACGATAAAATAAAAGGTGTGGAGGTTAATGGTGAAAAATATAATTTCGATTATGTAATATCTAACATTGATGTAATTGAAACATTTACCAAATTAATTGATGCTTATCCAAAATACACTGCAAAGTTGAAAAAGATTGAGCCATCAATGTCGGGGTTTGTTATGATTTTGGGAGTTAAAAAATCCAACAAGAAATTAATTCATCATAATGTACTATTTTCTGATAACTATCAAAAGGAGTTTGATGATATTTATAATGGCAAGATTAGCGAATCCCCAACTATTTACATTGCAATAACTTCTAAAAGTGATACTGAGCATGCACCCGAAGGTTGTGAGAATTGGTTTATTCTACTGAATATGCCCTTCCTCAACAATAATATTGATTGGGATAAGCAAAATGAGTATGTTAGGAATTTAATCATAAAAAGGTTGGAAATGAATGAATTGCTGAATTCAAATGATATTATTTATGAGAAAACTTTCACCCCCAAAGACCTTTACAATAAATATAGAAGTAATCGCGGCAGCATATATGGTATTTCCTCAAACAATAGAATGTCTGCATTCAAAAGACCTGCCAATAGAAGCCGAATTATCGAGAATTTATATTTTGCAGGGGGCTCAACCCATCCTGGTGGCGGAATTCCATTGGTACTGCTGTCTGGTAAAAATTGTGCAGATTTGATACAATACTATCAAAAATAGCTCAATTTTTCATAGTTAATTTATAATCGAAGTGTAAATATTAAAATATATTCATAAAAAAGTATTCGATATTTATTATTACTTTTGTGTATAATTTTTTAATTATATCATATTAAATCATGAAAAAAATAGTAGAATGTGTCCCCAATTTCTCAGAGGGAAAAGACAAAGAAATTATTAATGCAATTGCTGATGCAATTAAATCAGTAGATGGCGTTACATTAATGGATGTTGACCCTGGTGTTTCAACCAACCGTACTGTTTATACTTTTGTTGGTGACCCCGATAGCGTGGTTGAAGGTGCATTGGCAGGTGCACGCGTTGCAAGGAAATTAATTGATATGAGACACCAAAAGGGCGAACATCCCAGAATTGGTGCACTCGATGTGTGCCCATTTATCCCAGTAGCAAACGTTACAATGGAAGATTGTATAGAGTGTGCAAAGAAATTTTCTAACAGAGCAGCAACTGAACTTGGAATACCCGTATATCTATATGAATTTGCTTCGGAAAATCCTGCTCGCAAAACCTTAACTCAAATCAGACATGGCGAATATGAAGGTCTCTCCAAGAAAATAACTTTGCCAGAATGGAAGCCTGATTATGGAAAAGCCGAATTCATACCTGAATGGGGTGCTACTGTTGCAGGTGCCAGGAATTTCCTAATTGCATTTAACATTAATATACTTGGAACTTCAAATCAAGCTCATAGAATAGCATTAAACCTGAGGGAAGCGGGACGCAGCGAAAATGAACCCGGCAAATTAAAAGAGGTAAAAGCAATTGGGTGGTATGTGGAAGAATATTCCATGGCTCAAATATCAATGAATTTAACAAACTATAAAATTACAGCAATTCACACTGCATTCGAGGAAGCTAAAAGGGAGGCACGAGCTCTCAATATTGGAATGGCAGGCTCGGAAATTGTAGGTTTGGTACCCTTGGAATCCCTGATTGCAGTGGCCGATTACTATATTGCACAAGAAAATCTCTTCATTATAAATGAAGAACAAAAAATCAAATTAGTAATTGACCGCTTAGGTTTGAATTCCATATCTCAATTCGAACCCAAAAAGAGAGTGATTGATTATATGATAGCTGAAGAAACCTATGAACCTTTGGCATCCCTAACTGTAAGGGCATTTATTGAAGAAGTTGCCTCCCGTAGCTCTGCACCTGGTGGTGGCTCTGTTTCTGCTGCTGTGGCAGCAATGGGTAGCGGTTTGGGATGTATGGTTGCACAACTTACTTATGGTGTTCGTAAATTTGAGCATTTGGACGCTCAGATGAGGCAAATTATCCCCCCCCTTATGAACATCACAAAACAATTAATTCCTTTGATTGACGCCGATACAAATGCTTTTAATGACTATATGGATGCATTGAAACTTCCTAAAAATAATGAGGAAGAAAAACTAATAAGAAAGGAGGCGATGCAGAACGGTCTAAAAAAAGCAATCGATATTCCGCTGTCAACAATGAAAATTGCAGATACCGCATGGCAATGGATGGAACAGATAGCTGTTTATGGGAATATTGCTTCAAAATCTGACATAGAAGTTGGGGTTAAATCTCTTGAAACAGGTATATGGGGTGCTTTTAAAAATGTGATGATAAATATGGGTGGAATTAAAGACATTGTTTATAAAGAAAATACGATTAATTTTGCAAATCAAATTGTAAATCGTGCCAAGATAAATAAAAATAATATTTTGGAAATGCTATCTAAACGTGAAAAGTAAAACCAACATAAGTAATGGTGTTGAAGGCAAGTGATGGTAAAAGACTTCTACATATTTTATTATTCATAGTTTTCTCTTAAAAAACCTTATTTTTGTATTTTATTATTATAAAAGTACTTTATGGAACATCTTTGGTCACCATGGAGATCTAAGTATATTGCAACATTTAAAGATCCTCCGAAAAATGAAGAAACAAGCTGTTTCCTTTGTAACGCAGCCAATTGTTCAGATTTCAATAATGATAATCTTGTAGTTTTCAAATCAAGTTTATCTGTAATTCTGCTTAATCGCTATCCTTATAATAGCGGTCATCTGCTAATCACACCCAAAAGACATATTGGTAAAATGCCCGAACTAACTACCGATGAAATTATTGATCTAAGCCTTTTAGTGAAAAAAACTGTTACAATTCTCGAAAATTTATACAAACCTCATGGTTTTAATATTGGAGTTAATTTGGGGCGTGCTGCGGGTGCAGGCGTGCCCAGCCATATTCACTATCATGTTGTACCACGATGGAACGGTGATACTAATTTTGTAACCGTTTTGGGTGATTTTAAAGTTATTTCCGAAGCCATCGAGGAAGCAAGGGCAAAAATTGAGATTGAATTTTTAAATTATGGGAACAAATTGTGACTTGGATAAAAGCAAAAAAGGCATTAGGACAGAATTTTTTGGTTGATAAAAATATTGCTGCCAAAATAGTTAAATGTTTGGAAATCGAAAAGAATGATTTAGTTGTTGAAATTGGACCTGGAACAGGTTTACTCACTGAGCACATTTTTCAGTATTCCGAGAATATGTCTTTGATTGAACTTGATCAAAGGGCAATAGAAGTTCTGCAAGGTAAATTTATGATAAATTACCCAAATATCAGTATTGTACATCAAGACTTTAGAAAAATCAACTTACAGGAAATTTTTATAAATAATAATAATTCTAAAATATTAGTAATTGGTAATATACCTTATTACATTACAGGCGATATTTTCTTCAAATTATTCGAAAACTCAACATTTATTAAAAGGGCAATTATAACTGTTCAGAAGGAAGTCGCACAGAGAATCATAGCTAAAACCAGTACCAAAGATTATGGAATTTTAACTATTGCAGCTGCCTATTGTTGTGAGTCAAGTTTGTTATTCGACATACCAGCAGAGTGCTTTGTCCCAAAACCAAATGTAACTTCATCAGTTGTTTTACTAAATTTTAAAGAGAACTTCAACTTTAAGGAATTCAAAAAGTTATTGGGAGTAGTAAAACAAGCATTTAACCAAAGACGAAAAATGCTTTCAAATACATTAAAAGGACAGATTAGTGAAAAATATGACGAGGAATGGAAGGACTATAAGA
>CAYUZZ010000113.1:0-6883 GCA_964449505.1 uncultured Hyphomicrobiales bacterium
CGCAGTGTTTCGTAGAGTAAGTCCTGAAATTCGGGTCTTACTTTTTTAAATCCAGTTGTGTTTATGTTAGACAGATTATTTGATATAATCTCAACATATCTCTGCTGTGCAGTTAATCCAGTTGCTGCCGTTCTTAATGTTTTATCCATAATTCATCCATGAATTTTATAATATCCTTATTCCCGGGATACGATTAATTAGTAAAATTTACCGGTTCCTATCGACTTCTCCAGTGTATTATCGTTTGTTTGGATTACTTTTCCACCAGCTTCAAAAGTCCTCTGAAGCTCAATCATAGTCACCATTTCACTCACAATATTGACGTTAGAGCCCTCGAGCCATCCCTGTTTAATAGTGATGTTATCGGGTTCGATTTCGTTAATCTCAGTATTCCATGTTCCGATGAATTCCTGATTTGAAATCCGCTGCAGGGTTTTGTTATCAGCCACGTCAACAATTTTTATTTTTCCTACTTGAAAATCATTAATAAACATTTCTCCCTGGTCGTTAATTCTGATACTTACTTCCTTGTTATCGTTGGTTACTTCATGTTTTGATAAAACTTCCTTGGAAACGTTCAATATACCATCAGTTCCCATCAAAAATTTGCCATCCCTGGCGATTATCGTTCCGTCATCGTTCAAACGGAAATTACCAGCCCGACTAAGGAATTCCTTTCCTTCATTGTCTTTTAGCAGGAAAAATCCTTTTCCATCAATAGCTATATCGAGTGGATTATCCGTTTTCTCGAAAGCACCATTTGAAAAATCGTAGTAGGACCCAATAGGTGGGTCATTTTGCTCAACATCGCCTTTAACATTGTATAAGTTAGCTCTTGCATCCTGCAAATTTCTTTCAAAAACAGCTGCACGTTTGAACCCATTAGATGAAGCATTCGCAATATTATTTGCAACAACCTCCAGTCGTGTTTGCTGGTTTTGCATTCCTAATCCGGCAACGTAAATTTCCTTAAGCATAATCCTACCATTTTTCTTTAATTGTTTACAAGTGATATGCCATTTGACAAGATTTTTCTCAACTAATACTTAAATACTTGTATTATAATATCTTAGCAAAATGGCATCGAATCCAATTCATAAGGTTCGTTTATAAATCTAATATTATTAACCACATAAATTATCAATTTGGTTAATAGTATTACAAAATAGAACTATTCATTGAGATTTATGTTCAATAAATTGGTTTTTTACTACCAAGTATATATCAATTAGTGAACAAAAAAAATCCGGATGATTTCTACCGGATTTTAAAATAATTAGGAAATGGATAGTGTTAAACTTCTAAGGCTCCCACGCCAGGTAGGGTTTTGCCTTCTAAAAATTCTAGCGAAGCTCCACCGCCTGTTGATACATGCGTAACTTTCTTTTGCAAGCCGAATTGAGCAATAGCAGCGGCTGAATCACCACCACCTACAATAGTTATTCCACCGGATTTGGTTAGCTTTGCAAGAGATTCTGCAACGGATTTGGTACCATTAGCGAAATTTGACATTTCAAAAACACCCATCGGTCCATTCCATACTACAGTTTTTGCTTTGGAGATAATTTCGTCAAATATCTTTATAGTTTCAGGACCAATATCCATACCAATATCGTTATCACCAATTTCGTTTATTTTAACTACTTTGCTATTACCATTGTTGTCAAATTTGTCGGAAACTATTATATCTATTGGTAATACTAATTTGACGCCCTTTAGTTTTGCCACTTCAATCAGCTCATTTGCCAAACTAATTTTATCTTCTTCCAGTAAGGATTTTCCTATATTCAGGCCCATTGCCTTAAAGAAAGTAAAAATCATTCCACCACCGAGCAAAATAGATTCACATTTTTCAAACAAACTATTTATTACATCGATTTTGCCAGATATTTTCGAACCACCCATCACAGCAACAAATGGTTTAGAAGGATTTTTAAGGGCATTGCCCAAATAATCCAATTCTTTAATCATAAGGTTTCCAGCGTATTTTTCTGAGAAAAATCCTGCTACAGCATCGGTGCTAGCGTGGGCACGGTGAGCACTTCCAAAAGCATCATTAACATAAATATCACCCAAAGAAGCCAATTTTTTTGCAAATTCTATATCATTTGCTTCTTCTTCAGCATAAAATCTTAGATTTTCCAGAAGCACCAGGTCCCCCAAAGTAGCATCATCCACAGCTTTTTGTGCCACATTACCAATGCAATCTTTTGCAAAAATTACTTTATAACCAAAATGTTCCTTTAGATAGTTAGCAATGGGTTCGAGTGAATAATCAGGATTGGGTTTGCCTTTTGGTCTTCCAAGGTGCGACATAAGCACAGGAATACCCCCTTTATCAATGATCTCGTCAATTGTAGTTAATGACTCAATAATTCTATTGTCATCAGTTATATTGCGGGATTTGTCTAAAGGCACATTCAAATCAACTCGTACAAGGACATGCTTGTTCACAAAATCAGCATCATGGATGGATTTTATCATAAATAATTTACCCTATAATTGTTCGTTAAGTTTCAAAACCAAATCGCAAATACGATTTGAATACCCAAATTCATTGTCATACCAACCAACTATTTTTATATGATTACCTCTTGCTTGTGTAAGCTTTGAATCGAATATGCAAGAGTGTGGATTTCCAACTATATCAGAAGAGACTAAAGGTTCATCAGAATATTCAAGAATTCCTTTCATTGGTCCATCGGCTGCATTTTTCATCGCATTATTAATTTCCTCTGGAGTTACTTCTCTTGATAATACAGCAGTTAGGTCGGTTAACGAACCGTCAGGAATTGGAATACGCACTGCATACCCATTTAATTTACCCTTCATTTCTGGTAAAACTTCAGCTACAGCTTTTGCTGCCCCTGTGGTAGTTGGAATGGCATTAACAGCCGCAGCACGGGCGCGACGCAAGTCATTATGGGGTAAATCAAGGATTCTTTGGTCATTTGTATAGGCGTGTATTGTGGTCATAAATCCAGATTCTAATCCAAATTCATCATTTAAAACTTTTACCATTGGTGCCAGACAATTAGTGGTGCAAGAAGCATTTGAAAGCAATTTTTCATCACCTTTTAATACATTGTCGTTAACGCCAAGTACAACGGTTGCATCGAGTGCTTCTTTGGCGGGTGCAGTTAAAATTACCTTTTTGGCACCAGAGGTTTCCAAATGTTTTAATAATTGGTCTCTTTTGGTGAAAACACCTGTAGATTCGATTACTACATCAACATTTTTCCAAGGAATATTTGAAATTTCTTTTTCTGCTGTTACTGGGATTATTCTTCCATTAACTATAATATTGTTACCATCGGTACTAACTTCACCTTTAAATTTTCCGTGAACCGAATCGTATTTAAATAAATGTGCAAGGGTTGTAGCACTTGTAAGGTCGTTGATACCTACGAACTCGACGTCTGAATCACGATTTATAAGTTCCCTGAAAACAAGTCTTCCTATTCTGCCAAAGCCATTGATTGCAATTCTCATCTCTTAAATATCCTTTTTTTGATTGGAAATAATTTTCAAATTTAACTATTTGACGTATCAAATATGACAATTATTATTTATGATTAGGCACAAATTTAATACAATTATAAATTGTTAATGCTATTTATTTTATGTTAATAAAAGATTAAAGTATATTTGTATTTTAATCTTTACAATAATTATGAAAAAAACTGCAATCATTATGGCGGGTGGTTCGGGTGAAAGATTCTGGCCTCTTAGCAGAATTACCAAACCTAAACAATTACTTAATTTATCAAACCCCAATCGTAATATGCTCCAGCAATCAATCGACCGGATTAGGGGCATCATTGATTTAGATGATATCTTCATAATTACAAGCAAAATTCTGCAATCGGAAATAAGAAATTCATTACCAGAAATTGCACCTCAGAATATTATTGCCGAACCAGCAAAACGAAACACGGCACCCTGTCTGGCACTTGGCGCATCTATCATTTTGTCAAAATATAAGGAATTCTCTCCAGAATCAATTACTGTTTCAGTACTGACCGCTGACCAATTGATAAAACCGGAACTTAATTTTCAAGAATCAATAATAAAATTGAATGATTTTTGCCTAAATAACAAATCAATTGCCACCATTGGTATTAAGCCTACACGTCCAGAAACTGGTTTCGGTTATATTGAGATTAATGATAAGATTCATCCTGATAATGGAATTTATAACGCAATCAAGTTTCATGAAAAACCGAACTTGGAAACTGCCAAAAATTATCTTCAGAAAGGTAATTTTCTTTGGAACAGCGGTATGTTCTTCTTCCGACTTGATTATTTCATTAATGAACTAAAAAATAATCTACCTGCAGTGGGCAATGAGATTGACCAATTGAGCAAGTCTTATAAGAATTACATTGATACTATTTTTGATGGAGCAAATCCCGATATTGTAGGTATTTACGAAGCAATGCCAGATATATCAATCGATTATGGCTTGATGGAACTCACAGCGAAGGTAAATGTTCTGCAGTCGAATTTCCAATGGGACGACCTTGGAACATGGGATTCTCTATTCCGTTTGGGGAAAACAGATATTAATGGCAATGTAACAGAAGGGAACTTAGAGCTATGCAATGTTACTAATTCCATTGTATTAAACAAAACTTCAAAAAAATTCATTACAACTGGGCTCGATTTAGATAGAATGGTGATAATAAATACTGACGATGCACTGATGATTTGCCCATTAGACAGTGCACAGGATATAAAGAAATTAGTAAATCAAATTAAAAATAATAATAAATTAACTTGGCTATAATTAAATGACAAAATTCACAAACTATGACACCAACTCTATTTTGGGCTCACTCGAAAATTATGATTTGCAATTAGAGCATGCACTTACCCTTGCTTCTGATTTTAATGGTATCAAATTTAAAACTAAGCCCGATGAAATCATTATTACTGGAATGGGAGGCTCTGCAATAGGCGGTGATTATTTCAAGACATTTATCCAAAATTCAAATTTACTTCCTAATACTAGAATTGATATAAACAGAAATTACCAAATGCCCGACTATATTAGCGATAAATCATTAGTAATCATAAGTTCTTATTCTGGTAATACCGAAGAAACAATCTCTTCGGCACTTGATGCAATCAAAAAAACCGACAAAATTGTAGCTATAACCACAGGAGGAAAACTTGAGAAAATCTGCAAGGATAACAACATACCTGTTTTTTATATTCCAGAGGGCTTCCAACCAAGAGCAGCACTGATGTATTCTTTTATTTTCTTAAATTATATTATATTAAAATCTGATTTAGTGGACTTGGAAAAAGAGAAGGAAATAACCGGAATATTGAACGCCTTGCCTGAATTTGTAAAAAAAATTACAAAGAAGTATTCCGTACACGACTTTAACAATCCTGCTTTCAAACTGGCAAACCAACTTTTTGACAGAATACCGTTAATTTATTCCTCTGAATTGATGCAGGCAATTAATTTAAGGTGGCGGGGACAATGTCAAGAAAATTCCAAATCAATGGCTTTTGGCAATATTGTATCTGAAATGAACCACAACGAAATAAATGGTTTTCTAAAGCCAATTGGTGCTATTGATAAATTGAAAATTATTCTTTTAAGAGACCGTGAAAATCATCCGAGAATAAAACTGAGATTTGAAGCTATGAAAGAACTATTGAAAGATTTAAATATCGAGTTCTTGGAATACTATGGAATTGGCGATAGTTTTTTAGAAAGAACTTTAGACCTTACTTTGCTTGGTGATTGGGCTACATATTACTTAGCAATTTTATATAAACAAGACCCCAATGCCATACCTTATATTAATAAATTTAAAGAAATTATGAGTAAATCGTAAGGCAAATTTGTAAGAACAAATTATATAAATTACTTTTGTGTATTATATTTTGTAAAATAATAAATTATTTTTAGGAGCTTTAATAAATGACTTTCGTTCCAAATACAGATTCAGAGCGTCAGCAAATGCTTGATAAAATTGGTGTTACATCATTTGATGACTTAGTAAAAAACATTCCCGATGAATTTAAATTAAAAAACATGCTTGACCTTCCACCCAGACTATCAGAGTTTGAGGCTTTTAAATTGTTGGAAAAATACTCTAACATGAATTCTACCACTGATACTCACGTATGTTTTCTTGGTGGCGGTGCTTACGATCACTTTATTCCATCAATTGTAGATTCAGTACTGCAAAAACCAGAGTTTAAAACTGCCTATACTCCATATCAAGCTGAAGTTTCGCAAGGTACATTGCAAGCAATGTACGAATTTCAATCCATGATATGCCAATTGACAGGTATGGATATTTCTAACGCTTCTCTTTATGATGGTGGTGGTTCACTTGCCGAAGCATGTTTAATGTCCTTTGCACACAATAAAAAAAGCAATTTTATCTTTGCGGGACAGATTAATCCATCATTTATAGAGGTTACCAAAACTATTTCTTATGGAAGACATCTTAATTTCACCGAGGTAATTTCTGAAGATGGCTCTTGCGATTTAGAGCAATTAGCCTCTTTGGTTGATGACAGCACTTCAGCAGTAATTGTTCAACAGCCAAATTTCTTAGGTAATATTGAGGATGTTTATGAAATCGAAAAAATCGCTCATGCCAAAAAGGCTCTTTTTATTGTGATAGCAAATCCAATATCCTTGGGATTGTTAGAGGCACCCGGTAAATATAATGCTGATGTTGTAGTTGGTGAAGGACAATGCTTGGGAATACCTCTCAGTTATGGTGGACCATATTTAGGAATTTTCGCCGTAAAACAAGAATTCGTAAGGAAGCTACCTGGAAGAATTTGTGGCGTAACCGAAGATTTAGATGGCAAACGTGCTTTTGTATTAACCTTGCAAACCAGAGAA
>CAYUZZ010000114.1:0-6867 GCA_964449505.1 uncultured Hyphomicrobiales bacterium
AAATTCTTCAAAGTGTCAGTTTTAGTTGAATCTAATGGATTAATCTCAAATTGCAAATTCTGAGTTTTTGTATTTCTATAGTTTGCACTTACTCCGTAATTGAACGTAATATCTTTCATCCACTTTGGTAAATCAAGGGATTTTCCAAAGATTTTTGTACTGGGAATGCTATAACGGGCATTTGCAGTTTGCGAAAACTCATCGCTAATAATATTTTGGTCTCTTTCGTAGGCTAATGAAAAAGAAGTTCTATCGGCAAATTGCTTGGAGTAAGAGGCAGAAGATCGAATAGATTGCTTAATAAATTCATTATTGCCAATTAAAGTATTTCGGTTGAAATTTTGCGAGGAGAAATTTAAGTTGACTACCAGCTTATCATAGGGAGTAAAATCATGACTGTGATTTAATAGAAATCTCCAATTTGTACCAAATTCATCATCAACACTATTTCTTGTTTTACCATATTCAAAGTCAATATTTCCATTAAAATTGTTCTTCAGATTCCAACGAGTTGTATTTTTTAACATAAATCCACCCTTAGAATACAAATCAGTTTTGATTTGAGTATCCCAATATTCTGAAGCAGCCCAATAAAAACCAAGATTTTGGAATACAACGCCACGAAATTTTGAAAATGAATAAGTAGGAAGAATTAGTCCTGATTGTCTTCCACCCGAACTTGGAAAAAACATTCCGAAAGGAATTACCATTATAGGTAAATCCTCAATATAGAAAACCAAAGGGTCTAATAGAACCCTGTCTTCTGTAATTACTTTCATTTTAGAAGAACCAAAGTGAAAATGGGGATCAGGATGGTCGCAGGTTGTAAAATAACCATCACCAACATAATATTCCTTTTCGTTAATTCTTTTGATTTTTTCACCGAAATAGAAACCGTCATTAACTTCGGTTTCGCCTAAATTGATTACACCTTTTCCGGATTTAAAATTAAATTTAATGACTTGCCCATAGAATTCTTCACCTTTATCTATAAATTTTGGGATACCAATCATTTTTTTATTTGAATCGGTTTTAGATTCAGCAGTCATTTCAGATTTATCAAATGAAATAATGATTTGGTGTGCACTTAATTTCTGACTTTTGAAGTTAATCTCAGCTTGATTGTTTAATTTCATTTGATGCGTTTTAACATTATAAACCATGCTGTCGAGTGATTTGTAATCAACAATAGTATCTAAACCAGATTCTTTTACTCTTTGCAAAACAACTGTTCTTTTCATTTCTCTATTTATAGAATCTACTTTTACGGAAAATGATTTGTTGATTTCCAAAGAATCAATTGTAGTATCTTGTGCAAATATATAAGTAAAATCGTCAATACATAATACATTGATAATTATAATAATTAAGATATATCGTTTAAAGTGATTTGTTAACATATCGCTATTCAATTTTATCCAAATCTATAATTTTAACTTTTTCTGGAATATCAAAATTCTTGGGAAGTGTCGTATCTATATTTATTTTCAATGTATTAATGTCATATTTTAGTGAAAAATCATTTTTGGGGAGTACAATATTAACTGAGTGAGCTAACTTGAAGTTGTTATTGAGTTTATAATCACTATAGCTTACTCTTATAATACTGTTATTTTCATTATCTTTTCGTTGATATTCAAGCAAATTTAAATCAGAATTGAATAATACAAAATCAGCAAAATTTCTTTTATCAACTCTTTTAAATAATTGATTTAATTTCT
The DNA here is from genome assembly GCA_964449505.1 of uncultured Hyphomicrobiales bacterium. Taxonomy (GTDB): domain Bacteria; phylum Bacteroidota; class Ignavibacteria; order Kapaibacteriales; family UBA2268; genus JBDHXE01. The sequence goes on from CAYUZZ010000114.1 coordinate 1,722, forward strand.
GCTTATAGCTACTATCTAAAGTAAAATCTAAGTTAGAATATGGAATTTCATTTCTTAAGAAACTGATTAAATCCTTCATTGATAAATATATTCCACTGGAGCGATAGATATTTTCATCAGTAGGCTTACCTATATAAATTGTGTTTTCGAATATATTATAGAATTTGAATTGAGATGTGTCGGCATATAACCTCCCCACCATAATTCCAAATGGACCCATTATGTTGATTGCAATTACTTCCCGTTTATAAATTGTAATTTCTCCTGTAAAACTAAGGCTTCCCATGGGTGACTTAGTCTGAAAAGTGCCATCAAATTGTAATTTTTCCAGGGAATCATTCTGAAAAGAAGGCATTGATATTTCATATTGTTTGGTTGAGTTGCGGTCAATTTTAGCCGTAGAACAGCTACTGATAAATGCCAAAATAATAAGCATTAATACTATTTTCATATTTGTCATTAATTTAAAGTTGTAAAAATAATAAATATATGAATTAGATTGACGTCTAAGATTTGTTTTTACAACAATCAATTTATTAAAAATGCTATATTTAACAAAACAAGTAACATTTTCGTCTGCTCATAGACTATTTAACCCTGAATACTCTTTTGAAAAGAATGATGAACTATTCGATAAATGTAACAATCTTTATGGTCATGGTCACAATTATGTTCTCGAAGTAACTGTAGCTGGAGTACCTAATCCAAATACAGGGTATGTAATAGACCTAAAAAAACTTAAGAAAATCATCAATGAAGAGATTTTTCTAAAAGTAGATCACAAACACCTAAATTTTGATGTAGATTTTCTAAGTGGTATAATTCCCACCGTTGAAAATTTAGCTGTAAAATTTTGGCAAATTTTAGCACCAAAAATTGTTGATGGTAAGTTATATAAAATTAAATTGTGCGAAACTCCAGAAAGTTTTGTTGAGTATTTTGGAGAGCCAATTGAAATCAAAATATTTAATCTCACAGGTGAAAATTAATGGAAAATTCAACCAATGAAGCCGATTTTAAGAAGCAGAAATCATCAGAGGCTCAAATCATTGAAATTCCGAAAACTTTCAATTCTGGAATAGAAAGTTTGAAGGACATAAACTCCAATGGATATACAAATTTTGATGCAAATGGTAATCTTCCAATTTCAGAAGATGAAAGGTCACAAATGCTGTTGAAACTTGAATCAAAATTTGATGAAGTATTTGATATTCTAAGAATTTCCAGAAATGACCCCAATTGTACTGAAACCCCAAAAAGACTTGCACGCATGTATATCAATGAGTTATTTGCAGGTAGATTTCAGTCTCCACCCAAACTTACAGTTTTTCCAAATAGAAACAAGGTAAACAACCTGATTATTAGCAAAGGTATTCCTGTTATGTCGGTATGTTCTCATCACTGGCAAACCATTTCTGGGCATTGTGCTATTGGTTATATTCCCAACAAATTTGTAATTGGGCTTTCAAAATTAACCAGAATTGTAAATTGGTTCTCTAGAAGGGGACAAATACAAGAGGAACTTGGGGAGCAAATTGCAGACTATTTGGAACACTTACTTAAACCAAAAGCACTTGGTGTGGTTATCAATGCAAAACATTATTGCATGATTGCCCGCGGGGTAAATTCATCTGAGGAGGACTCTGCTATGACAACATCAGTTATGAGAGGATATTTGCTTGATGATTTTAATCTTAGGAATGAATTTTTAAAGTTAATTGATAAATAAAATACTTGTAATGATATATTAATGTATTGATAATGTACTTTAATCAAGAAGAGCTTAACATATATAATTTGAATAAGTTAGCAGCTGGTTCAGATGAAGCTGGAAGAGGTTGTTTAGCCGGTCCTGTTTTTGCTGCAAGTGTTATTTTGCCAAACAATTTTGATTGTAGTATCATAGATGATTCTAAAAAATTGACACTTCACCAAAGAAATTTAGCTTATGAGCAGTTAATTGACAAATCCATAGATTACAGTATTGATTCAACTGATAACTTTGAAATTGATAAAATTAATATTTTACAGTCATCAGTTAAATCAATAAATTCTACTCTTGATAATTTAAAATTGAAGCCAGATATTTGCTTTATCGACGGTAATTACTTTCGTTCAGATAATCATAAATATCAAACAATCGTTAAAGGTGATTCAAAATTTGCATGCATAGCAGCAGCTTCAATATTAGCAAAGGTATCTCGAGATAATTGGATGATCAATATTGCTGCCGAATTATATCCACAGTATCACTTTGATTTACATAAGGGATATGCTACCAAACTTCATTTCGAAATGATTGATAGATTTGGTATTTGTGCTTTACATCGATTAACATTCTTGAGAAAATATCAGGAACGAACTAATCAATTAAAAATCTTCACTTACTAATTTATTTTTTCTTTAATTTTGCATAATAATTTTAATTAATTTTTAACTTTTAATAAATAATGAAAGTACTATTTAAAAACATCAGAGCAATTAACCCAGCACAAAATTTAGACCAACAATTGAGTATATTAGTAGAAGATGGCATTATTAAATCAATGGGGCAAAGTATGACTACTGATAATGACACTAAAGTAGTTATGGGGGAGAACTTCATTTTGTCGCCAGGACTTTTTGATATGCATGTACATTTGAGAGAGCCTGGTTTTGAATATAAGGAGACAATTGATACAGGAACAGATGCAGCTGCTAATGGAGGTTTTACTGGAATAGTAGCAATGCCCAATACCAATCCATGCACCGATAATGTTAGTGTTGTTGAGTTTATTAAGAATAAATCCAGTCATAAATTAACCGACGTTTATATTTCTGCTGCTATTACTAAAAATAGAGATGGCAAACAATTAACTGAAATTATTGAACTTTCCGAGTATGGAGTTGTTCTGTTTACTGATGATGGTTCGCCAGTTAGCCAAGCAGATGTTATGAGATTAGCATTCGAGTATGCAGCCCCAAAAGATTTGTTATTATCCCAACACTGTGAAGAATGCTCTCTAACGCATAATTATGCAATGAACGAAAGTGAGCTTTCCTATAAATTAGGACTTAAAGGATATCCAAGTATTGCAGAGGAAATTATTTTGAATAGAGATATTATGTTGGCAGAATATCTTGGTAACAGAAGATACCATGCCCAGCATTTAAGTACAAAGGGAGCTGTAAAAATAGTAAAAACATCCAAAAATAAAGGCTTGCGTGTAACTGCTGAAGTAACTCCACATCATTTTATATTAAACGATAAGAACTTAGTATCTTATGATTCCAATTACAAAATGAATCCACCACTTAGAAAGAATGAAGATATAGAAGCGTTAATTGAAGGTTTGAAAGATGGAACAATTGACTGTATTGCTACCGATCACGCACCCCATGCAATTCATGAAAAATTTGTAGAACTGGAAAATGCACCAAATGGCATTATCGGACTGGAAACAGCTCTGGGATTATCTCTAACTTTTTTGGTACATAAAGGACATTTGACAGTTGGTCAATTGATTGAAAAAATGTCTGTTAATCCAAGACAAATTTTAAATTTGCCAACTATACTTATTAAGGAGGGTGAAACAGCTAATTTAACAGTATTCGACTTAAATGAAGAATGGACTGTCAACAAGGCAAATTTCAAATCCAAATCAAAAAACACACCATTTAATTCATTTATATTAAAAGGTAAACCTAAGTTTGTAGTTAATAAAAATCAATTTCTTGAATGTAACTTATAATGATTATGGAAAAGAAAGTGCGACAGAAAGAAGATTACGATCACAACGATGAAACGATGATGCGTGACGTTTTAAAAAAAGAAATGCTTCGCAAGATTGAGGAACGAATTGCCGACAATGATATTAACCTAATTAGAAATCTAAAGCAAATGTTGACAGATAAAGAAAATAATAAAAAGTAATATAATCTACATTATGTAAACTAAATAATATAAATCACTCTACTTCTATTTTCAGAAAATGTCTTATATTTGTAATGAATTGTAGAACAAAATTAATTAAAATAAAAATGAATAAATTTAAACTAACTCACGAACATATTTTAGCTATCAGTTTAATACTAATCGCTTCCATTTCAAGATTATTTCTATTGTTACCAAATTTCCAACCCATTATGGGTATTGCCCTATTTGCCGGTTCAATTTTTGCGTCGAATAAGAAATTTGCTTTTGCCATACCATTATTAGCCATGCTAATTAGTGATACCATATTGTCGCTTTTTAGCTTAAATTTATTTGGTTATTATGCAGGTTTTCACGATACTATTTTATTTGTTTACTTATCTTTTGCTTTGGTCGTTTTTCTGGGTATTAAATTTACAAAAAGTGACAATATATTATCTGTACTTATTGGCTCAATTTCTGGTTCAATTATTTTCTTTATAATCACAAATTTTGCTGTTTGGATATTTGGAATCGGAATTGATGGTTTGCCATATACCAAGTCAATATCTGGATTGATGTCTTGTTATATTGCGGCAATACCATTTTTCAAGAATACTTTACTTAGCTCTGTTCTTTATTCCTTTGCTTTGTTTACTTCATATAACTTAGCATCAAAATATATATTAAAACCAATTCTTAATAGAATAGACAAGCATTAATGTAGCGAGATTTAGATAATTTTGAAAAAGCCGATTTTTCAAAAAGACTAATTTGTTCACCACAAATCTTGGTAGTAATATAAAAAAAGGAATGTCATACAGAAATATCTTAATGTAATTGCTTAAATTTAACTTAAGTACCTTACGGTATTTTAACCTAATTTTTGTACCAAGCCATGTTTCTTCGCTTATACGGGAATTGCTTCCCGACATATCTCTTTAATAATCAACAAGATAATCATTTATATTTTCAAAAACTGCACCTTTTACAAACCACCTTACCATTAAATCAAAGTCCTCGCTTTTTCTTAAGTTAGGATTGTAAATACCAAAATTATAAAAATTCACTTTTCTAGTTATAAAAGTTGGATTCGGTACAGGGCAAACGAATTTGATTGATTCTTCAAAAGGCCTTTTATCCAAAGTTCTGAAAGAAAAATTTGGATTACTTTCATCTCTCCATATCAGTCCAGCCCCACAAACATCTACGTCTAAATGTTTCTCAAGAAAATTCACTTGTTTTTCGATTCTT
>CAYUZZ010000115.1:0-6844 GCA_964449505.1 uncultured Hyphomicrobiales bacterium
AGAAGAACCCAGATTTTTGCATCAATTCCATCTAATGCTCTTACAAATGAACGAAGTGCTAACTCCGACATTCTAAGTTTATTATCGCTAAAAATTGCTGGTACCTTAGATATTCCAGGGTATATTCTATAACAAATTGCGAGCTTATATTTCATTTTGTATTTTTCCCCAAATTTTATAAATCTCCAAATAGTTATTTCCATATTTGGGGTCAAGTGGTTTAAAAAATTTATTTAGAATATGCAAAACAAGGAAATGCCATTTTTCGAGAATACAAAACCACCTTGTTTCTGTTCTATTCAGGAATTTATTGCAAAATTTAATTTTCGAATAAATCATTTTTTCAATGTAATCAATTGGTATTTTTGAAGGACCATAACTTGCGCCACGGTAGTGAATTAAGACTGAATCAGGCACATACATTATTTTTGCACCCATCAATTTGGCTGAATAGCAAAATGCAGTTTCTTCGGAATAAAAACTAAAGTCGGTATCAAAGCCATTAACACTATCAAATATACTTTTACTGCAAGCAATGATTGCTCCATCTACAAAATCAACATACTTATAACTTAATTTAGTAGATTTCCAATTGAAGAATTTTCGCAGGAAACTTCTACGAATGGTATTTACAAGCAACAAATCTAAAATGGCAAGTTTTAACCCAGGGAAAATACCAAATGATTCTTGCCATTTATAATTAGGATAAAGTTGTTGAGGACCGCAAATATCAGCTCTATTCAAGTTAATGGGTTCAATCAATTTTCTAAAAGAGTTTTCCAAAAAAATAATATCGGAATTGGATAAAATAAGAATATCGGAAACAGAGTGTGATGCCCCAAGATTAATTGCACCTGCATAACCTAAATTATAAGGAGATGAAACTAAGGTGATGTTAGGGAATTTACTTTTAATTAAAACCAAACTATTATCGGAAGATGCGTTATCAACAACAATTACATTAAATTTTGCACGAGGATATGATGCATAAGCAGACTCTATGCAATCTATCGTCAGTTGCGGAGTATTAAAATTGATGATGATTAAGTCGAAATCCAATATTTTTATTCCAATAAAGAAGCAAAAATAATTATTTTTGTATAGATAAAATTTAATAAATTAACAATTCCTTAAAAATGATTTGATTATTGTTCAATTTAAGTATAAATTTGTAGTTCGTAAAATTTCTAAATTGAAAATAAAGATATTTATAGATTAATTGGAGGCATTTAATTGAAAAAAAATATTGGAAAATTTCTTTTGATAATTATTCCGATAGTTGCCGTTATAGCAGTTATGCTGCCATCTTATCAAGCTGGCAATTTGGAATCAAAGTTTAAAGAATACCATGAACGTGCTATTAAAGCTGGTAATCCTGCTGATTCTTTAAAGATAATGGAAGAATTTAAGAATTCTTATGGTGCCGATTTGGAAGGCTCCAAAAAAAACCAGCTAAAGCTGGGTCTTGACTTACGTGGTGGTATGTATGTTACCATGGAGGTTGATGTTGTAAAATTGATTGAGGAATCTGCACAAAGAGAATCAATCGATGAGATTTTCACTCAGGTATTGGATAAAACCAGAAACGAAGTGAAAACTTCTGATCAAGAACCAATCGATATATTCCTGAATAATTTTAATTCAATAGCAAGACCTAAGGGCAAAACCCTTATTTCCTATTTTGACGTAGGCGATATAAGAGATGCTTCGGAAGAAAAAATTATTGAAAAATTGAAAAAAGATGCTGCCGATGCGATTGACCAAGCAGTAGAGGTGATTCGTCAGAGAGTTGACCAATATGGTGTTGCTGAACCAAATATCCAAAAGCAAGGTAACAATCGTATTGTACTTGAATTACCGGGTGTTGAAAATGATGTGCAAATGAGAGCTTTGATATCTACTACTGCACGATTGGAATTTAATCTAGTAAGAAACAACGCTGATATTGTGAGAGCTTTTGGTAAAATTGACAATTATCTTGCCATTAGGGCAAGTGGTAAATCAATCCCAGTTGCCGACACAAATGCTATTGTGGCGGATACTACAAATAAAGAAGTTGTTGTAAAGGATATGCCTGCTAATAAAGATACAACTGCCAAAGATTCTGCTCAATTGGCATCTACTGATTCTACTAAAATGGATACTACTAAAGCAGATTCTGCCAATCCTTATGCTGGTTTATCTGAAGACCAAATTCGTGTGAAACACGTTAAAGATCACCCTTTTACGTCACTTTTTGCCACATATTACGTGCCACAACAAGAAAATGCGAATTGGACACCTTTCTACTATACTACCGACCAAATTCCTGATGTTGGTGAGTTTAATTTTAGAATTTCCAAAGACTCGATGGCGAGATTTAATGAAATTCTTAACAGACCCGAAATTAAAACTTTTCTTCCATTAGATTTGAAAATTGCTATTGAAGCAAAACCAGACCAAAGAATATTAAAGCAAAATAATATTGAAATTTATGATTTCTATAGTTTAAAAAGAGAACCTGAATTGACTGGAGATGTGATTGTTGATGCGTCACAATCGCATGACCCTACAACAAATGCACCTGTCGTAAATATGTCTATGAATGATGAAGGTTCCGAAAAATGGGCAAGAATTACTGGCGCAAATCTTAAAAAACGTGTTGCCATCGTTTTAGATGACAGGGTTTATTCTGCTCCTGTTGTGCAAACTAAAATTACAGGTGGTCGTTCACAAATATCTGGCAGCACTAATACTGCCGAAGCACGATTACTTGAAGTAATACTAAAAGCCGGTGCACTTAAAGCACCCGTAACAATAGTTGAAGAAAGAGTAGTTGGTCCATCATTAGGACAAGATTCAATCAATGCAGGTGTACTTGCATCGTTGATAGCTTTTCTGTTCGTGATAGTTTATATGATAACCTATTACAATAAAGCTGGTATGATAGCTGACCTATCTGTATTAATCAATATCTCACTTATTATTGCAATTTTGACAGCAATGAAAGGAACTCTTACACTGCCTGGTATTGCCGGTATAGTACTCACAATGGGTATGGCTGTGGATGCAAACGTACTTATTTTCGAACGTATTCGTGAAGAACTGTCCAAGGGCAGATCACTACGGTCTGCCGTTGACGAAGGTTTTAGTAAGGCTCTAAGTGCCATAATTGATGGTAACATTACCACTGGTATTACTGCCTTTATTTTAATGTCGTTAGGTACTGGACCAATACAGGGTTTTGCTACTACATTGTTGATAGGAATAATAACAACTTTATTTACAGGTATTTTAATTTCAAAGGCAATTATTGAAATTTCAATATCAAAAGGAGCGTCGGAATTTAGTTTTGGTCAACCAAAAGTAATTAGTGCTTAAATTGGATTATAATATAGGATAATAATATATGCAATATTTTCATAACACAAATATCGATTTTGTGGGTAAAAGAAAGTTTTTTACTCTGTTTTCTACCGTTCTCAACGTATTAGGAATTCTTTTGGCAATTTTTTTACCACCACAATTAGGTATTGACTTTAAGGGTGGGGCTGAAATCGCGGTAGCCTTTAATAATAATATTTCTATAAATGACTTAAGAGGCTCCTTGGATAAGGCAAAAATAAGAGGACTAGAATTAAAATCATTTGGCGAAGCAAATCAATTTTTGGTACGAGTTCCTGAAATCGAAACAGGTCCTGACATGATTACTTCTGTTCTTAATAAAAGCTATGCTGGCCAATTCAATATTATTAAAATTGATAAGATTGGTCCCAAAATTGGCTCCGAAATGTTTGTAAAAGCTCTATGGGCTGTATTGCTGTCTATGGTAGCAATGATGATTTACATAGCTTTTCGTTTCGAATTTGTTTTTGGGGTTGGTGCGATTATAGCCATATTCCATGATGTTATTGTAACATTTGGTATAATTTTGGTGGTTCACCATCTTGGTATTTTGGACTTGGAAGTTAATCAGGGCTTTATTGCTGGTATCCTTACTGTGGTGGGATATTCCGTTAACGATACGGTGATTATATTTGATAGAATTAGGGAGAATAAAGACAAACATAAAGGGCTTGAATTCTCGAAAATGGTGAATCTATCAATAAATGAAACACTTAGCAGAACTGTTAATACAACAACAACTACGATAGGCGTATTATTAATATTAATTCTATTTGGTGGACCTGTTCTGCAGGGATTCGCTTTCATAATGTTCATTGGTATTTTTACAGGTACTTATTCATCGATATTTATAGCTTCAAATTATGTGATTTGGCATAATACTGAAAGAAAAAGTTCCGAAAAGTTAAATACTAATTTATCTATGGTAAAATAAAATATGGATTTCCATAATTTTTTCGAATTCGAAATTATCAATAACCATCTGGCAGTTATTAAACTGCCACAGATGGTTGTTTCTGGCGAAGAGGCAATGAATTTTACTGCCTTAATTAATCATTTGATTGATATGAAGTCAACGATGATTGTTCTCGACCTTGCTAATGTGCAAATTATGAACAGTACTGGCTTGGGTATGATTGCTGGTACTCATAACAATCTTTCCAAGATTAATACCCCTTTTTTCCTTACCAATTTAAATGCTAAAATTGAAAAATTATTCGAAATGACTCATCTAAATCAGGTAATTAAAATTGAAAAATCCTTAGAAAATGTTTTAAATAAATTGAAATAGTTATTATGAGCGTTACTGTTGTTGTTGGCTCCCAATGGGGTGATGAAGGTAAAGGAAAAGTGGTTGATTTGCTTAGTCAAGATGCAGATATTGTTGCAAGATATCAGGGCGGTGCTAATGCTGGCCACACTATTGTAATTGATGGGAAGCAATTCATCCTCCATCTGATACCATCGGGAATTCTTAATCCTAAAGTTTTATGCGTTATAGGCAATGGCGTTGTAATTGACCCCGTTGCACTCATTAATGAAATTAAAATGTTGAGCGAATTTGGAATCGACGTAAAAGACAGATTGTTCATCTCTCACAAGGCTCATCTTATCATGCCTTATCATAAAATGATTGATAAAGCACGTGAAGAAGCAGCTTCTACCAAAGCAATTGGCACTACAGGTCGGGGTATTGGTCCCGCTTATATTGACAAATACCGCAGAGTTGGTATCAGAATTGTTGATTTACTTGATAGAAAAGTATTCGAAGAAAAATTGAGAAGAAATATCATTGAACAAAACCAACAATTAATAAAAATTTATGGATACGAAGAACTGAACGAACAAGAAATTGTAGAACAATATCTTAAATTTGATAAATTGGTGGACCCATATATTACCGACACTACCTCACTTTTGAATAAAGCTATAGCAGATGGGAAAAAAATCATCGTTGAGGGTGCCCAAGGTGCATTGCTCGATGTTGACCATGGCACTTATCCATTTGTAACAAGTTCTAATCCAACTTCAGGAGGAGCTTGCACAGGACTTGGTATTCCACCCACTTCCATAAGCCGAATAATTGGTATTACCAAAGCATATTGCACAAGAGTCGGTAATGGACCTTTTCCAAGTGAATTAAATGATGATATGGGTGAATATCTTCGTAAAAATGGCGCTGAATATGGTGCCACAACTGGAAGACCAAGACGTTGCGGTTGGCTGGACTTGGTTGCTCTAAAGTACTCAGTTATGATAAATGGGATTAGTGAGATTGCATTAACTAAAATTGACGTTCTTGATGAATTGGACGAAATTAAAGTTTGTACTGAATATCTGATCGATGGCAAACCACTCAAAAATTTTCCCGTAGATATTACTACTTTAGATAGTATTGAATGCAAACACCTTACTTTAAAAGGTTGGAAAAAATCTTTAAAAAACATAAATTCATTCGACGAGCTTCCAATCGAAGTGAAAAATTATCTGAAAGTGATTGAGGATTTTGTCGCAGCAAAAATATCCATTTTATCATTAAGCCCAGACCGTAAAGATACTCTGATAATTAATTAATTTACGATGATTGATAAATTATTTTGAATAAATAATTTAGTTATGCGTATATATAAACTTAGTAATAAATAAATATATAGGTGCATTTATGGTAAAATTTTCTGCATTTTTAGCATTGTCGATATTAATTTCTATCCAATCAACTTATAGCAAAGAGATATTTCTTATTCAGGTTCCTAATACTAGTAAATTCTCTTGCAATACCTGCCATACAAATGGTGGTGGTACCCCTAGGAATCCATTTGGATTGGATGTAAAAAAGAATTTGAGTAACAACAAAATAAATTGGACAGCATTATCTAAGCTTGATTCAGACGGTGATGGATATACAAATGGTGTCGAGCTTCAAGACCCAAATGGTACTTATATTACTGGAGGAGCAAATCCAGGTAATATAGACCTTGTAACACGACCTGGAGACAAAAACAACCTTCCTACTTCAGTAATTGAAAATGGTGAAAACATTAATTCTGGAATGATAGTTTTAAATTCTATATTTCCTAATCCTGCAAATTCATCAACTAAAGTTTCGTTTTCACTTAAAAATACTACTGATGTAGAGATTAATTTATATAATTATGACGGTTCTTTTGCTATGCAATTATTTAAGGGAATTGGGAGCAAAGGCGAGAATGATTTTTCTATTAGCAATAAAATAAATAACTTTTCTGCTGGGATTTATCTAATTGCCATCAAATCTAATAGTGCCATTTTAATTGATAAAATAGTAGTCGAATAAAAAAGGAAACTACATATCTTATCTAAATTAGAAATCAATAAAAAGTGCTTGAACTAATTGAGTATTACTGAATAATTAGCTTAAGCACTTTTTTATATTTTTATTGCGGGGTAAAAAATTGATCAATCATCAATATCTTAATTCTTC
>CAYUZZ010000116.1:0-6736 GCA_964449505.1 uncultured Hyphomicrobiales bacterium
ATACCAAAAAACCACAGTAAAATTCAATTCAAGTGGCTTGGATGGTATGATAGATGATTCTGCAATAGTTAGAGTAGATTTCAAAAACAATTCTTCTCAAATTTCTAAAATAATTGTAAAATCTAATGTTTCGGATGTAAAAGAACAAATATCGAATCAAATCAAAATTTCAAATAATCCTTCAGATAACAAACAAAAAATTTTAATTGAAAAAGGATTTTTATCCAGCGAGATAAATGCCGAATTATATAGTGTTGATGGAAGTTTTATTAGTAATTTATCTGATATGATATATGATGATGGGAAGTACTATACGATAAATTTAGATAATTCTAAAATAAAATTACCATTAGGCATTTATATAATATATATAAATGATAATATTTATAATTATTCAGAAAAAATTTTAATTATAAAATAATATGAATTACGATTGGGATGACGAGGATTTCGAAGAATATAGTTCGGAAAATATCGAAGAGAAATTTATTTTTTTCAGAAAGTATTTAAGAAATCCCAATAAAACCGAAAACCAAAGACCAGGAGTCGATGTTATCGAATCTCTTGTAAATTATTCTATTGAAACTTTTAAGTTTCAGGAAGCACTCGAATTCTGTAATATCTGGATAGATTATTTTCCAAGTGCTTTAGAACCAATGATTAAGAAGGCTTTTATTCTTCAAAATTTGAATAAATTAAAACAAGCCGACGAACTGATAAATAAGATTCTAATTATTAGTCCCAATGATTCGGAAGCCTTATTGATTAAAGCAGGAATTTTAGAAAACAAGGGTTATTTTAAAGAATCACTCGAAATAATTGATTATTTGTTACTTGAAAATGGACATAATGACGACATTTTATTTCAGAAAGCCATTATTTTACAATCTTCAGGTAAATACGAAGAAGCAATAAAAATTTTAAATTTACTTCTGAAAGTTGACTATAACGCTTACGATGTGCAGTTCGAATTGGCTTATTCTTACAACCTGCTTGGCGATTTCGATAAAGCTATTAAAATTTATGAAACTATCCTTGAAGATTACCCTTTGGACGAAAATGTTTGGTATAATTTGGGTGTAACCAGAAATTCGCTCGGACAATATTATAGAGCAATGGAATGCTACGAATATGTTTTAGCATTAGACCCAGAAAATTTCCCTGCTTGGTATAACAAAGGAAACTCATGTTTATCTATGGGAAGGATATCTTCTGCCATAGAATGCTATCTGAAAGCTTTGAAAATAGAACCAAGCGACTTTGATGCTATACATAATTTAGCAAGTGCCTATAGTGACAATCGTCAATTTATCAGCGCCATCGAATACTACAATAAAACTTTGAAGGTTAATCCCAAACATTTTCAATCATTATTGGGCAGAGCACTTTGCTATGATTCGCTTGATGATTTGGAAAATGCTCTAAAAGATTATATGGCTGCATACGAGATTTCCGCAGATAATCCAGAGATTCTGTTTGCCTTGGCGGAAGTATTTTATAATTTAGGCGACCTAACTTCATCTATTATGTTTCTGAAAAGAGTACTCGATTTGGAGCTTGTAAGTCCAGATTTTATTTACGAAGCTGCACTGACAATGTATGATTATGGTTCTGATGATGATGCAATAATTGCTATTGAAAGATATTTGCTGATAGACACCTTAAACTATGAAGCATACTATTTAAAAGCTCTGATACTAGTAAATATAAATGATTACGATAATGCAGCTAAAAACATAGCTATCTCATACAAACTTAACCATGCTATTTTGGAGAAATTCAAATTTGATTTTGATAGTTTGGTTCCTGACTTCAGCGCTTTCAATTTGATTGTTGAAGAATTAATCAAAAAAAATGATTAGTAAAACTGAGAATTTTGTCCCCTTTTCTTTAAAATATCATCAAAAGCTCATTAATTCGTTTCTGTAATTTTAAAAATTAGAAATTAACTATGAAATATAGAGCTTTGGTGGTTGAAGAAAATGCTCAAAATAGTTTTTCAAGAAAAATAAAATTCTTGGAAACTGATAATTTACCAAAAAATGAAGTTTTAATTAAAGTTACATACTCATCGCTTAACTACAAAGATGCATTATCTGCACGTGGACATAAAGGTATTAGCAGAATCTACCCTCATACTCCCGGAATTGACGCTGCGGGCATCATTGTGTCAGATAGCACAAATAAATTTAGTGCAGGGGATATTGTTCTTGTTACGGGATATGATTTGGGTATGAATACTTTCGGTGGTTTTGGTGAATTTATTTCTGTACCGGCAGCATGGGTAATTAAAATTCCAAATGGACTTAGTGATGCTGAATCGATGATGTATGGCACCGCTGGATTTACGGCTGCGATCTGTGTTCGTGAGATTATGAGAAATGAAATAAAACCCGATGCTGGTGATATATTAGTTACAGGGGCTACAGGTGGTGTTGGGCTTATAGCAGTAGGGATATTATCCAGATTAGGATATACTGTAACTGCATCAACTGGTAAGCTCCAAAAAACTGACATGCTAAAATCTATGGGAGCCACCAATGTAATTGATAGAAGCGTAGTTTACGACCTTACGGGCAAACCGTTACTGCCTGCCAAATGGTCTGCAGTCATAGATACCGTAGGAGGTAATACACTTTCTACCGCAACTCGGTCAACAAAAATGCACGGTATTATTTGTGTACTGGGTAATGTAGAGAGCGATATACTTAACATCACTGTTTACCCATTCCTACTAAGAGGCGTATCCATTATTGGAATAGATTCTGCCTCAAAGAATATGGAATTAAGAGAAACAATTTGGAATAACCTTGCTAACGATTGGAAAATTCCAAATTTATCCAATTATATAAACGAAGTTGGATTAGACAATCTTACTGAAGAAATAGATAAAATTTTGCAAGGAAAACAATTTGGAAGAATTTTAGTTAATTTAAATAAATAAAAGGTGTAGAAATGTCTCTTGAAATTAAGATCAATAATGATATGAAAGAAGCTATGAAAGCTGGTAACAAGCATAAATTAGAAACATTGAGGTCCGTGCGTGCTGCCATCATAGAATTTTCGAAAAGTGGGTTGAACCGCGAAATGAATAATGAAGATGAATTGAAAATTTTGAATAATCTGGCAAAAAAACGCAGAGATGCCATAGATATGTATTCACAAGCTGGTAGAGCTGACTTGAGTGATAAAGAGGCAGAAGAGCTGAAAATTATTCAAGAGTATTTGCCAGAACAACTTTCAGATGATGAAATAAAACAAATTATAACACAAGTAATTAACCAAACAGGTGCTACTTCTCCGAAAGATATGGGAAAAGTAATGGGTGCATCAATGAAAAAATTATCTGGAAAAGCTGATGGGAACAAGGTGCAATTAATTGTAAAAGAAATATTGGGCAATGCTTAATGAAAGATGATTTCAATATTACAGATTTAGAAATTACGTATGAATACCAAGATGAAGTTTTACAAGAGACATTAAGACAACTGGAATATAAATCAGTATTAGAGTTTATTTCCAAATTTGCTATTTCTGAATTAGGTAGAGAACTAATTATGAAATCAATGCCTGTTAATGATATTGATTTATTATTGCTCGAACATAATCTAATCGATGAAGTAACAAAGATGGTTTATCAGGATTCCTTACCACAATTATTTGGCATCAGTGATATACGCCATAAATTATACAAGTCGATGATAGAAAATGCAATTCTTAGCTCAACCGAAATTCTTAATATTTTGGATACTATACGAGTTTTCAGAGTTGTAAGGAATCATTTTTACGACAAGGAAGAACAATTTGAAAATTTATGTAAAATGACTAAGGAACTTTACGATAATAAAATCTTAGAAAAACATATTTCAGATGCAATTGATGATTCTGGAGAAATCCGGGATAATGCCACACGGGAATTGCAAAGAATCAGAACTGACATTAGAGTTAAATCAGCCAGATTGAGGGACCGTCTTCATAGAATTCTAAAAAAAGTTTCAGCAGAAGATTTGATAAGAGATGATTTTTATTCTGTCAGAGAAGGTAGATTTGTACTCCCCATGAAGGTTGAAAATAAAAGAGCTCTACCGGGTATAATCCACGGAATTTCACAAACTGGTTCAACAGTATTTCTTGAACCCTCAGAAATTATTGAAATGAACAATGAACTCTCTTTGTTGCACAACGAAGAGCAACGTGAAATCTACAAAATTTTATCAAATTTAACTAACGAAATCGGTCAGGAAGCAAATAAATTCTTAGTTTCTTTATCCTTAATAGCTCATTTTGATTCATTGATAGCAAAAGCGAAATATGCAGTTGAATTTGGGGGAATTAAGCCTGATATTATTTCGGAGAATTATATATACCTGAAAGAAATTCGGCATCCTTTGTTAGTACATACCAAAGGAAAGAAAAATGTGATTCCGATGTCGGTAGAATTCAATAATAATATTAGGGGGCATTTGATTAGCGGACCAAATGCAGGTGGAAAAACAGTTGCCCTAAAAAGTGTTGGATTAAATATTCTAATGGCAATATCAGGGATATTTCCATTAGGAACCTGCCAAACTAATTTCAGATATATTTTTACTTCAATCGGTGACCAGCAATCAATAGAAAATGACCTATCCACTTTTAGTTCACAAATACTACGGCTTAAAAAAATTGTAGAAAACTGTAACAGCGATTCTTTAGTTTTGATCGATGAAATAGGTTCGGGTACTGACCCACAAGAAGGAGCTGCTTTGGCTTCAAGTATTTTGGATACTTTTTTAAATGTAAAATTATTCTTCATTGCCACTACTCATCAATCATCTTTGAAAACCTATGCACTAAATAAACCCGAAATTGAAAATGCTTCCTTGGAATTTAATCAGGAAAAAATAAAACCCACATATAAATTTCTTAATGGAATTCCAGGTAACTCTTATGCGTTTTTTCTTGCACAGAATATTGGTTTGCCAGTTCATATCATTGACAGGGCAAAGTCCTATCTTGGTTCAAAGCAAAACGAGCTTGAGAGTAGCATACAAATTCTCCAAAAATACAAAGCTGATGCCCAACAGTTCGCACTCGAATTAGCTTCAGAAAAATTAAAATACGAAAAAGTCAGGAAAGAATATGATGATAAATTAGGTGAACTAAAATCCAAAAAAAGCGAGCTGATTAACAAAGCAAAAATAGAGGCTGATAGTATTTTAAACGCTGCCAATTCAACAATAGAAAAGACTATAAAAGATATTAAAGAATCTCAGAAACCCGTTGTGGAAATCAAAAATGAATTCAAAGCCGCAAAAGAAAAATTAGAAAATGAAGTTAAATTAATAAATAAACTAAATTCAAATGACGGTGAAACGCCAACCCATTTACAACCCGGTGATACCGTTGTGTTAATAGGAACTAATTCAAAAGGTACTGTGATAGAAGCAAAAGATAAACAATTGAATGCACTTGTAGAATTTAATGGTTTCAAAGTTAAAATTTCATACGCAGAACTTAGATGCAGCAAACCTGAAAAAGTGGTTAAAGATATTTCAAATTATATTAAATTTGATACTAAAGCAAGATTAGATGTGAGGGGTTTAAGAGCAGATGAAACTATAAAACAACTTGACGAATTTATTCAAAACGCAATTGTTAATTCGCTGAGTATGGCAACAATCGTGCATGGCAAGGGAACAGGTGCTCTAAGACAAGTAATTCAGCAGTATTTGAAAGATATAGACCAAATATCATCCTTCAGATTAGGCGAATTAGTAGAGGGTGGTTCTGGAGTAACTATCGTTAATTTTAAATAAAATATTGTTTTATTAAAGAAAAAATCTTAATTTAGTCTTTTGTATTAATTTAATTTAAGAATGTTATTATTCAATCTAAACAAATCTACTAATAGGAAAGCGATTTTTGTTCTTATTAGTTTGTCATCGTTTGTTATTGCATTCACAATTATATTCGTTGTGATTTTGATTAATTTTAATTACGACAACGAAGAAGCTGAAATTCACGAGAAGGTAGTAAGATTCTCTAATTCTGTTAAAAATTACTTTAACACATTGAACAAAGAGTTGGCAGAACAAACCTAAATTTTATTGAAAAATTATTCTCTTTATAAAAAAAATGAAATTAATAAGAAAGTATTTCTAAAATCATCTAATGATTTAATTATTAATGCTATAAAAAACAACACCAATGGTTTTGGTTTTGGCTATTGGTTCGAACCTTATATAATCGATACTTCAAGATATTTTGGGTATTATGCTTATAGGTACAAAGATAAGATAATATTAACTGATGATTACAATTCTTACGAGTATAATTATCACGCTCAGAATTGGTACACTAATGTGTTACCAATGGATTGGGATAGAAAGTTGCCCCTTATTGAAAAGTACAATTGGAGTAATATTTTTTTTGACTCTGCTTACACCAATAAAAAGATGATGACCTTGGGAATGCCTATCTATGACTTATCAAATCAGATCATAGGTATTACTACACTTGATATTTCAGATAACGATTTTTCGAAAATCAAAGAATTGTCAGAAAGCATTCACGAACTAGAGTTTTTTTTGAAAAGAAGCGCGGATAGCAATTTTATATATTCTTCAGAACCCGTAAATATTAATTACAATAGCCATAATTTATTTGATATAATTAATCAACAGAGAGATTCTAATCTTGTAATTAACGAGATTACACTACAAGATAAACAATATTTAATTTATATTATAAACTT
>CAYUZZ010000117.1:0-6713 GCA_964449505.1 uncultured Hyphomicrobiales bacterium
TATAGGAATTCCTTATTTGAACATGTATGATGCAACAGCAAATGATATGTCTGACTTTTTCACAAATGAACCTGACTTTACTCCATATAAAGCATTCCCAGTTGATAAAAGAGTTTTTGACCCTCAAAAAGCACTTGACCCAATGGATGAAAAATTTAATTGGAAAGAGATGCTTGAATCACCAAAAATTGACTACCCGGCAGATTTACTAAAAGCAGCTGAAGAGCGTGACAATAAGGAAATAATGGAAAGAGAAAAATTGAGTAATCCTAGAAAGCAGAAATGAGAATGATAATATTAATTTTTATAATTTCAATTATCAGTTTAAGTGCAATGGAACCAATTTACGAAAATTATTATTATAATAATTATCAATTAGGCCAGAATGCAGCAAATATTACTGGTGGAGCTATTGGCGTTGAAAAAATATATAATGATGTTATCGAAATTGATTTTCCAAAAGCAAAACTTTCGGGTCATTTTGCTACTGATAGCAGATTGATTTCTATTGACAAGGGAATATTGAAAGATGAATTTTCTTTGGAAATGTGGATAATGAATCATGTTAATCAACCAATTGGAATTTCTGCGAGTTTTAGAAATAGCAAAGAGCCATTCAAAATTCCTTTTTCATTCGGAATTTTTGCTAATGAACTCGTGCTTTCGATTGATGAAGATAATATAAAATATTCAAAAAAGTTTACTTTAGATTCTATTGCTCAGTCGTTAGGTAAAAAGAGAATCCGTGATTTTGCTTACAAAGAGCGACATAATCAGTTAATTATCAATTATTCAAATGGATTATTGGAAGTATTGCAAAATAATAACAAAATTTTATCTGAATCAATTGAATTAGGAAATATATTAAAAGAATCTGAATTCGTAGAATTATCAACATATTTAGAAAATGAACCTTTGATGAAATTGCCGAATTTGTTAAGATATTTTGCAATTTATAATAAAAAACTTACAATAGAAGCCAATACCCAAAAGTATGCAAAATTTCAGGAAATAATTGATAATGGCTATCTTCATCCTGATATATTTCATTTTAATGCTGGTCCAATTTTGACTCTTGTTAAAAAAAACTCAGTTTCGATTAATTGGGAAACTAACAGAAATGCAAAATATCAACTTTTTTACGATACAAGTGCAAAATTAAATAATAAAATTGAAATAGAAAACAACAAATCGGGATCAAAAATTATTAATTACAAATTAGATAATTTGAAACCCGAAACTAATTACTATTACCAAGTTGTAGCAATTGATGGCAAAGATACTATTAAAAGCGGAATTTTGACTTTTTCTACTGCTGTTAATGATAGCACTCCTTTTTCATTTGCATTATTTGGAGATCCAGAAGCAAGGCCATTTATCAATGATAGAATAGCAAAATTAATTTGGGGCGAGCGTCCTAATTTTATAATAATTGCAGGTGATTTGACTGATGGTGGTTTCAAAGATAGCAAATATGAATGGAATTATGAGTATTTTGCGGGCTTAACCCAGCTAATGAGCAGGGTTCCTCTTTATCCAATTTTGGGAAATGGCGAATCTGATAAGCATTGGTATATTCCATATCACAACCTATATGGTAAAGAAGATTTCTATTCCGTAAAATACGGCAATAGTGAATTTTTCTTTGTTAATAGCAATGTAAAAGATGAATTTGCTGATGGAAAAAGAATTTATAATTGGTTGGAAAATTCACTTAAAAATTCAAAGGCGACTTGGAAATTTGTAGTAATGCACCATGCTCCATATTCTTCGGATGAAGATGATTATGGTAATACTTGGAAAGAAAGTTCTACAAATGGAGATTTAAAAATTCGAAATATTTCTAAATTATTCGATAAATATAAAGTGGATTTTGTGTTTTATGGACATCTTCATTGCTATGAAAAATCATTTCCAATAAAAAATGATAAATATGATAAAGATGGTACATATTATGTTTTAGCTGGAGGAGGTGGGGGAAATCTCGAGGATTTTTCACCTTTTCCAAATTATTTTAGTCAGAAAAAATTCAGAGGTCATCATTATTTGAAGATTGATATTTCAGATAAAAAACTGTTCTATTATGTTTATGATATTTACAATAATTTAGTTGATTATTTGGAGCTAAATAAATGAGAATTTTAATTTCATTAATATTATTTATTAGTTTTAATGAATTATTTTCTGATGATAAAATCTATAATTTGAAAGATACAATAGTTGTAACTGCTGATAGACAAAATCAGAGTATAATAGAGGTAATCAATTCAATAGAAATTATCAATAAAAATGAAATTGAATTAAAAAAACAACGTTCAACTCCGGAGATTTTACTTTCAGTTCCTGGTGTATTCCTGCAAAAAACAAATCACGGAGGTGGTTCGCCATTTGTTCGAGGGTTGACAGGGCAGCAGAATTTAATTTTAATTGATGGCATAAGATTAAATAATTCAATTACCCGCTCCGGACCTAATCAATATCTAAGCACTATTGATCCTTTTTCAATCAATAGAATCGAGGTTTTAAAATCAGGTGGCTCTGTTGAATATGGTAGCGATGCCATTGGAGGAACAATCAACTTAATAACTAATGAGCCAATTTATAATGATGAGAACAAACAATTTTTTGATATAGGTTTAATTTACGGAACATCCAATATCGAAAAAACAATTTCATCGAGATATTATGGTTCATACAAAGATTTCGCCTATAATGCAGGTTTTACCTATAATGACTTTGGTGATATTTTTGCAGGTGGTGGATTAGGAAATCTTACTCCTTCAGGATATAAGCAATTAAATGGAAATTTAGATTTGAAGTATAGAATTTCTGATAATTTAAACCTAAAATCAACCACACAATTTTTTAAACAAAATGAAGTCCCGCTTTATCATAAAGTTGCTTTGGAGAATTTTGAGTATAATTATTTTGAACCACAAAGTAGATTATTACAATACCTTAAATTGAATTATAATTCATTAGAAGATATTTCACTTTTGCAATCTGCTAATTTTACAATTTTATACAATCTTACTGAAGAGGGCAGAGTATCAAAGAAAAATAATTCAAATTCAAAAAGAATAGAAAATGATAAATTGAATGAAATTGGATTCGTTTCAAATTTCATTAGTAAATTTAACAGTTTTTGGACAATGAATTCAGGTATTGACTTTTATCATGATAATGTTAAATCAAATAAAATTGATTACAATTTAAACGATAATAGTTTCAAAATTGGCAGAGGTTTGTATCCTGATAATTCAAAATATTCAAGTTTAGCATTTTTCAATTTACATAAATTCAAGTTTGATAAAGTTATTGTTGATGCTGGTTTTCGATACAATTATGTTAATATATCAATACCTGACCAAACTTTAGGCAATATTGAAATTTCTCCTGATGCCTTAGTTTGGAAATTAGGAGCAAGATATTTATTGAATCCAAACCATAGTTTCGGTGCAGGAATTAATAAAGCTTTCCGTTCCCCGAATATTGATGATATGGGAACACTTGGCATTGTTGATTTTAGATATGAACTTCCAGCAAATGATTTAAAGCCGGAAAGTAGCATAAATTTTGAAGTTAATTATCGTATGACTTATTCTTCAATTGAGTTTGAAGTTTCATATTTCAGAAATGAATTAAGTGATTTTATTAGTAGAACAAGAACATCAGTAAATGGAAAGGATTCAATTGATGGCTATCCAATTTTCATTAAAACAAATTCTTCAGAATCATTAATATATGGTATCGAAAGTTCAGCTAATATCAGAATAAACAACAATTTGATAGCATACTTTTCTATCAGCTATATTTATGGACAGGATATTACAAAAGATGAGCCATTCAGAAGAATTCCTCCTCTGAATGGAATTTTTGGAATTTACGTAAATCCAATAAATGATTTAACATTAAATCTTGAACTTACTTTTGCTGATAAGCAAGATAGATTAAATTCAGGTGATATAAGCGATAACAGAATTCCTATAGGAGGCACTCCTGGTTGGTATAACTTGAATTTATTTACTAAATATGAATTTAATGATTTTCACTTTTCGTTGATTGTTTTGAATGTTACAGATCAATTGTATAAATATCACGGTTCAGGAGTTTATATGAATGGTTTAGCTATGAAATTAGGTATTAATTATAAATTAAATTTTGGAGTATAAAATGGAAATTAAAGCCATTATTTTAGATTGGGCGGGAACTTCCGTTGATTTTGGAAGTTTGGCACCAACCAAGGCATTTAAAAATGCATTTAATGATTTTGGGATTGATGTAAGCAATGAAATTATTCGTAAATATATGGGATTACACAAGAAATATCACACAGAAAGGATTTTGAAAGAGCCGGTAATTTCAGAATTATGGGAAAAAAAATTCGGAAGAATTCCAAATCAACTTGATGTTGATAGGATCTTCGATAATTTAGGACCTGCGATGGATCAATCTGTTCAAGAATTTTCGGATCCAATTGATGGTGTTATAGAATTTATGGAAATTATGCAAAAAGAAGGCATCAAATTTGGTTCTACTACCGGATATGTCCGCAATATGATGAATATTCTATTGCCAGTAGCTGAATCAAAAGGTTTAGTTTTTGATTCAGTAGTAACTCCTGATGAAGTTAAATATGGCAGACCGCACCCATATATGATATATAAAAATGCGATGAATTTAGAGACCTATCCTATATGGAAAATGGTGAAAATTGGCGATACAATTGCAGATATCGAAGAGGGATTAAATGCAGGAATGTGGGTTATTGGATTGACTAAATCAGGAAATGAAATGGGAATGAGTCAACAAGAATTACTGAATTCCGATGAAAAAATAATTGATGAAAAAGAAGCTATCATAACTGAAAAGTTTCTAAATGCAGGAGCTCATTACACTGCTGGAAGCGTAGCGGATTGCTACGAAATAATTGAAGATATAAACCATAGAATTAAAATTAATGATCTACCAATTTACAAGGATTAATTCATGGATAAGAAACTTTTTACACCGGGTCCTCTAAATACTTCCTCGACAGTTAAGGAAGTAATGCAGAGGGATTTGGGTTCGAGAGATACTGAGTTTATCGGTATCATAAAAAAAGTTAGGGAAAGAATATTATCATTAGGAAATGTTACAAAAGAAGATGGCTACGAATCTATAATTATTCAAGGTTCGGGGACTTATGGAGTAGAAAGCGTATTTAGTTCTGTGATTGGTGATGATGATATTGTTCTTAACATCATAATTGGTGCTTATGGTAGAAGAATTTTCAAGATTTGCGATGTTCATAATATTAATCATATTGATTTAACTTTTGAAGAAAATGAATATCCTGATATCGAATTAATTAAGCAAACTATTAATGAAAACGAAGGAATAGCACATGTATCTATTGTTCATTGCGAAACAACCACGGGAATTATCAATCCAATTGAAAGCATCTCCGATATTTGCAAGGAGAATAATTTAATATTTATCCTTGATTCAATGAGTATATTTGGTGCTATTGATATTAATTTAAAAGATATAAAAATTGATTATTTAATTTCTTCTTCCAATAAATGTGTTGAGGGTGTCCCCGGTTTTTCATTTGTGATTGCCAATAAAAATGACTTAATGAAAACAAAGGGAATTGCTCGAACCTTAGCTTTAGATTTACATGCACAGTGGGAGGGTTTGGAAAAAGAAGGTCAATTTAGATTCACTCCGCCGATTCAAGTAATTGTTGCATTTAAAAAAGCATTGGAGGAATTAGCAAAGGAAGGCGGTCCAGCAGCCAGAGCTATTAGGTACAAAGAAAATGCTCAAATTATTCTTTCGAATATGAAAGAATTGGGATTTGAAAGCTATTTGTCAGAGGAAAAGGAAAGTTATATTATCAATACTTTTGTTTATCCTCAGCATCCTAATTTTAATTTCACAGAATTTTATAACAAGTTGAACGAAAAGGGATTTGTAATTTACCCAGGCAAATTAACTCAAAAGGATTGTTTCAGAATTGGTAACATTGGCAAACTTTATAGAAAAGATATGTTCCAATTAATTGAAGCTATAAAAGACGTTATGAACGAAATGAATATAATACTTTAATGAATAAAATCACTAAATATTTAGAAAAGGCACCAAGTTATATTTTTATAACTTATGCAATTTTGACTTCATTTGTAACATATTCTAGTATGTATGCATTTAGAAAGCCATTTGCTAGCGCTACATTTGAAAATGAAGAATTTTTTGGGATTGATTATAAAATTTTGCTTATTCTATTTCAGGGAATTGGCTATATGATTTCAAAATTTGTAGGTATAAAATTTGTATCTGAACTAAAAAAAGAAAATAGAGCAAAAGCAATAATTACTACAATTCTAATATCTTGGATTTCTCTACTTTTCTTAGCAATTGTGCCGAAGCCGTACAATATAATTTTTATGTTTGTAAATGGTTTATTTTTGGGCTTAGTTTGGGGCTTTGTTTTTAGTTTTTTAGAAGGAAGAATCTATACAGAAATATTGGGTGCTGGATTATCAGTATCATTTATTTTTTCAAGTGGTTTCGTAAAAACAATTGGCAGCTATATTTTGCAATCGGGAGTTCCACCAATATGGATGCCATTTGCAACAGGGGCAGTATTTGTAATGCCAATGATAATTTTTGTATATTTGTTGAATAAATTGCCAGAGCCAAATGATATTGATATTGCAAACAGAACT
>CAYUZZ010000118.1:0-6686 GCA_964449505.1 uncultured Hyphomicrobiales bacterium
CTTCTAAGTTTGTTTGTAAACCGCTAAATAACGTTAGTTTGCCTGCATCTGATAAGCTGGAACTTAAGGTTTTTCAAGACGAAGTCGCAAATCTTTATGCCGCAACCGATGCAACTAACAAGTTTATTAAAGATGTGAATTCAAGGATTGAACTTATAAGCAGTTCTTTAAAGTTAACCACAAACATTAATAAAAAGAATATCGAGAAGGTGCAAATTATCAACAATAAGTTAAAAGAATATAGTAAGTTGCTAAATGGTGATGCCTCTATCAGCAAACGCAATGCTAATCAAGTAATGTCAATATCTGACAGAATTGGATATATAATTTTTACAATGTGGTACAGTTCATCTAAACCAACTGAAACTAATAGAAGTAGTTTCAAAATTGCAAGTGAACAATTAACCGGTTTATTAAAATCTCTTAAAGAAACTTATGAAAATGATATTTTGCCACTTGAGAAAGAAATGGACAATCAATCTTCACCGTGGACTCCCGGAAGATTTCCAGTTTGGAAATAGCTTTTAAAATATAAAATTTCTAAAAAATAAGGGGCAGAATATTTAATAAACTGCCCCTTTATTATTGAAATAATTATTGCTTATTTTCCGAATTCATTTTTTTTGTTACGGAAAGGTGGTCTTTGTGGTAATTTCGGTTTTTTGTCAATTTTGACTAATTCCAAAATAGTCTCGATTCCTTTATCCAACTGATTATCTTTACCAATGAATTCAAGATATGGGTCATTGTCAACTTCTATGTCTGGTTTCATTCCCGCATCTTCAAGAACCCAAGTTCCATCGGCACCAAAGTTTGCGACTTCGGGTTTGTTTACCTGACTGCCGTCAAGTAGTGGAAGACTGCCATAAATGCCAATTACACCGCCCCAAGTTCTTTTGCCAATTAGTGGACCTAAGCCCAAAGTACGGAATTGATAAGGGAAGAGATCCCCATCGGACATTGATTGTTCATTAATCAAACAAACCAGTGGACCAGTCATTACAGCATCAGGATTTGTTGTAATAGTTTCAACATTTCTACCATATTTTGCAACAACTAATTCACGTCTTAACCTTTCGATTACCATCGGCGAAACATTTCCGCCACCATTATACCTATCGTCAATTATCAAACCCTCTTTATCAAGCTGGGGATAAAAATATCTCACAAACCAGTTCAAACCATTGCTTGGCATCATGTCTGGTATATGAATATAGCCAATTCTGCCATTTGTAACAGAATCAACATATTTTCTGTTTTTTTCTACCCAATTATAATATCTTAAGTCATTGTCGGAAGCCGTAGTTTTAACAAACAATTCCCTGGCACCACTTGCAGAAGGTTTATTATTTACTGTAATTTGTACAAATTTATTTACTTTATTTAAAAGCTGGGAATTAGGTGTGATATTAGAATTTAACTCAACTCCATCAATCTTAATTAAATAGTCGCCCTGTTTAATATTCAACCCCGCTTCGGTCAAAGGTGAACGAAATGCTTCTTCCCAGTTCATTCCTTCAAAGATTTTGCTTATTTTATAATATCCACTGTTAGCATCTAATTCAAAATCTGCACCCAAAGAAGCCACAGGCATTGGGTCCACTTTTGGCATTTCGCCACCAGTAACATAAGCATGCCCTGCATCTAATTCTCCAACCATCTCACCAAGAATATAAGTAAGGTCGGATCTATGGACAACAAAGGGTAGTAATTGAGCATAATTATCATGAATTTGCTTCCAATCATATCCATTCATATTCGGGTCGTAGAAGAAATCACGGAAATGTCGCCATGTTTCATTAAATACCTGCTTCCATTCAGATTGGCGGTCAAGCATTACTTCCATATTCGACAAGTCTAATTTACCATCTTTAAAATTTAATTTATCTGTTAATTTAGTGGCAAAATAATCCTTTCCCTTCTTGTAAAATATGCTTTTATTATCAGCTGATATTTGATAATTACTAATCTCACCTACTTCTTTTTCTTCCCTTTCTTCAAAATCGTAATAATATAACTTTGATAACTCACGACTACTGCTGCGAACATAATATAACTTATGAGATGGATTTGCATAAAGCTGTGAATAATTTCCTGCAGCTATTGGCACTTCGAATATTCTTGATGAAATATTATCAAGGTCAATTCTTTGGGCAACACCATCACTTTTATTGTCAGACTTTTTATCAGATTTTTTGTCATCTGATTTAATATCAACCGCATCATTCAGATACAATGCAAAGGGCTGTATAATAGTATCCTGAAGTGTTACTCCATAAATATTCGACATATTGTTGTACTGATAATTATATTCAAAATTTCCAAAGTTTGCATTGAAAGCTCTATCAGAAACAAAAAATAAATATTTGCCACCAGGTGAGAAAGTTGCCCCATAACTGCTGTAAAATCCATCGCTTACAGGATAGGATTGGCTTTTTTCCAAAGAATACAGCATTACCTGCCCAGTCTTTGAATCCTTGTAATCAGTATAAGTAATCCATTTACTATCAGGTGACCAATCAAAATCAGTAATTGTCCAAAGCTTTGATTTGCTTATATTAATCTGCTTTTTAGTAGCTATATCTATATAATATAAGTTTCTAGTATTATCAGTTGAAATTAAATATCTACTGTCAGGTGACCATTTAACACTATATCTGTAGAAATTACCATTGCTTGTTAATTGAACAAAATCTGTTCGGTTTGGTTTCATCAAGTAAATTTCATCATTTCCGGACCTGTCGCTAATAAATGCAATCCATTTACCATCAGGTGACCAAGCAATGCTTCTATCGTGTACGTCATTAGATTTTGTTAGATTTTCGGTGTTGCCACGTTCTACTGGTACATTGAAAATATCTCCGCGAGCAGAAAAAATAACTCTTTTCCCGTTAGGTGCAATATCAGCACCAGTAATTTTATCTCCCACTTTTACTAAAGTTGGTCTCATATTTGGGAAATCTTCATTGATAGTGATGCTGATTTTTTTGAACTGTTCAGTTTTTAAATCTAACAAGTAAATATAACCACCGTTTTCGAATGCTATATGATTTTTTCCCAACGATGGAAATTTAACATCGAACACGTCAAAATTTGTAATTTTTTTAGTTTGTTTTGAAGTTAGGTCATAGGAAAAAAGGTTCATGGTAAAGTCTCGGTCTGAGAGGTAATAAATTTTATTTCCTGCCCAAATTGGGATTATATCTTGAAATTTAGTGTTAGAAATATTCTCGATTTTTTTGGTATCAAAATCGAAAATATAAATTTCGTCTGCCTGACCGCCACTGTATCTTTTCCATGTTCTATATTCCCTAAAGATTCGGTTATAAGCCATTTTCTTACCATCAGGACTTAAAGTTGCAAATCCTCCTCTTGCCACAGGTAAAACTTCTGGCATTCCACCGTCTTTATTGATAAGTTGTAAATGTCCAACAAGAATATTCCAACTTTTTTCTCTAGAACGATACAATATTTTATTACCATCATTGGTCCATTGCATAATTATTTTATCTGGACCTTGTCTGTCTGCCACATTAGGTTGAACGTATGAATATGTAACCCTTTTAGGAATACCGCCAGTCGAATTCATAGTGTAAATTTCATTGTTACCGTCATACAAACCAGTAAATGCTATAGAAAGCCCATCTGGTGCAAATCTTGGGAATTGTTCGTAACCTTCGGAACTTGTTAGACGGCGTGCAGTGCCACCATCAATTGGCACCGTGTAAATGTCTCCACCATAGACAAATGTTATTTCTGTTGCGGAACTGTTCGGATAACGAAGTAATCTTGTTTCCTCAGAAAAAAGATTAGAAAACAAAAAGAAAAAACCTATTATTATAGCAAATTTAAATCGCATTATTTAATCCCTTTAATTGTTATTTACAAATTTTACGTGCATTTATACATTTAGTTTCAATTAATTATTAAAGATTATTTAGTATTTACTGGAGTTTCAATTAAGATTGTTACTGTTCTGCAGAAACTTCTTCCGTATGGTGTTGAATTATCAAACAACATAAGGTCAGCTCCAATGTTCTTTACATTAACAGTAGATTCGTCTATTCCCAACTCTTTTAGAACATTTTTAGTCCGTCTTTCAGAAAGTTCTTTATTATATTCATATTCACCCGTTGCATCTGTGTATCCAGAAATTGTAACGGTACTGTTATTGTGAACTCTTGATTTAATATTACTGATAATTTGTTTATGTTCTGGCTTCAGGTCAGCTCTGTCATAGTCAAATAGAATCAAGGCAAACTTTTCAATTCTTTTGTCATTTACCAGCTCTTCTCTCTTTCTTTTAATTGTTAATTGAAGTAATTCAAGCGATTTTTGAGTTGAAATCTTCTTGCCAGCCACATCTGCCACATTCAATTCTATGTCAATAGGTTTTTCAAGAATTGGCATTGGTCCATTCTCAATATCCCAAATAATATTATCTACTTTATCAGTATATTTTGCAATCAATTTATTATCCTGCGAAATTGTGATATCCCACTTTTTAATGCCAACATCAGAACTAATCATCGGTACCACTTTTACTTTAGGAGGGTCGGCAGATTTAGAAATTTCTAATAATGTAATGGGCTTCATTATATCAAAATCAGATGATACGATTTCTGCCCGCCGATTTTCTTCCAAACCCTCAGATTTATCATTGTTTGCAGGTTTGGAAGGTAGGTTTCTTGACTGAGTTTTTATTCTATCAGGCTGAATTCTCCATTCGTTTACCAAGTAATTTTTAACTGATTCGGCTCTTTGCTTGGATAATGCTGAGTTATTTTTTTCACCTTCCTTATTGTTATTAGTACCAATTACAGTGATGTTTGCATCTTGGTTATTTTGCATTCTAGCGCCAATAACATTTAATAAGTTGTAATATACTTCAAAGGTGTTTTGTGGTAAGTTCTGCTCCTTAAAGTCAACAGTAATAAATTTGTTGATAAGCTTTTGGGAAGTGGCTTTCAGGTCAGAACTATTTTCTGGATAAAAAATGTATGGAAGTAGTGGAAAAGTTTCATAAATCTCTGTTTCTTCTATCACAATGGTAGGATCTTTTGTTTCATATCCATCACGATTAATTCCGGTGGTAATCAAAAATGCAGATAGTGAAGATTCCTTTGGTACTTTTTTCTCATATTTTTCGTAGCTTATATTCTTTTCTAAAATGGTTTCCTCGTCAATTTTTTCCTTTTGAATTTCACTTCGGGTACTTACCAAATTGATGCTAGTATTATCAAGTCCAATGATTTCTATAACAGATGTATCTCTTATAAACATATCTTCTTTGATAGTTTTAATTTCAATAGGTTTGTAAAATGGAAATATTGCTCCCAGAGAAAATTGAAGTTGATTGACAGACCAGTTCACACTGGATAAATTATTCATTGCTGGGTAATATCTAATATCTGGGACTAAAACTAAGGACTTCCTTATTTTGAAATGATACGAAGCACCAAATAGTAAATGAATTTGAGAAGTATTAGTCTCTGGAATATTCTGATTTTTGAAATCGTTCCTTACCCTGGTCTCACTTCCCTTAAAAACGACATTAGAGGGTGACTTTAAGGTCTCCTTCTGGTCAAATGTTGATGTGTTCATAAAAGCTAACCTGAATCCACCTACAATATTTAAATTAGGGAAAACTTGATATTTGAGTGCTGGTTCAAGCCCAATAATCTGAATAGAAGTTGAAATTTCATACTCAGATATTGCATCAACTATATCAGTTGTTTCGAAAGGCGGTTCGGAATTACGAAGCTCTGTATTACCAATTATCTGCTCTTTAGTAAGGATTCCGTTTAGGGAATTAAGTCCAAAACGCCCTTCTAATGAGAAGTTATTACTAAATGGATAATTAAATAGCAAACCCATTGCAAAACCAGTACCACTACCCCCTGTAAACTTGGGGCAACAATTTGCAAATCCTGGCAATTTATCAAAATCAGCAGAATAAGAATTAAGATTCAAACCCAAATATGCTCCAACATAGAAAACTGGTTCAGTAGAGTTTGTCTTATTTGTTTCATCGGCAATTAAATTTGATGAAAGAAAACACGTTAAAATCATTATAAAAACTAATCTTTTCATTATCTTCCTTAGCTATTTGATAACATTAATTAAAACTTGTTTGATATCATTCGGGGACAATACTTTAATCATATAAACTCCGCTTGCAATATTGTCTGTTTGATAAACAAAATCCTTTTCAGAGCCTGCCGAAGTGTTCCAATTTTCAGTCCAGATTAATTCACCATTTAAATCCGATAAAATAATCGCATGAGGACCTTTTTCTAAAGTAGTAATTTTTATGTTGATAGTTTCATTAGCTGGATTTGGGCTGATATTAACGGAAAATGGGCGGTATGTGTTGTTTAATAATCTACTTCCACCTTCCTCGCAAATCTGTATTGTTAAACTTCCATCTTTGCTGTCAACGGAGCTGATAAGTTCTTTTTGAACAACTACAGGGTTAGATATTTTCATTAAGGTTGAAGTTTCATCACCAAGCAGGGTATGCCCAGTAATAAATCCAATAACTGTATATTTATACAGTTATTGGATGGCGTCAACTTTTTTCAGCGAACGCTTTTCCCTAACTCTTTGATATAGCCGGCAATCATCGCCAAAAGCAGTTAACAATTAATGCGGCCATGGCCGCATTAATTTTTTGTCCATTGCAA
>CAYUZZ010000119.1:0-6668 GCA_964449505.1 uncultured Hyphomicrobiales bacterium
CGACGGTTTTTCTAACACCAGATGAATTGTAAGTAGTTGTAACTTCGTACTCTTTATCTTTTTTCTTATTAATTGCCCGAGTGTCAACTATATCTGTTAATCTTTGGGAAATCATCATAAATAATGCAATAGCACCCAAAAGGCTAACACTTACACCAATCATTTTAAGTGCCAAATCATCAAGAAAGACGGCAATAAGGATACCTGCTACAATTACGATTGCAGCCAAAATATCTCCAGCCCCAAAGAAAGTCTTGAAATCGAATTCTCTATTACCCATAAATATTAGAAATAGCTTCGGAAAATAACTCCAAATTTATTTCTCCCCCCTGAAGATTGTTTTGTATGTAAAGTAATAAAAAAAAATGAATCTAAGATAAATATTTTAACTTAGATTCAAAAATAAATAATTTGCAAAATACTAAATTTTAAACATTCCAACTAATTTCCATGATTTAGATGATACTATTTTTTGGATTACTATATCTCTGAAAACATTATAATTGATTGTGTAATCTGAGTTGATGAACAATTCATCGAGAGTTCCCTTTGGTTGAAGTTTTATTTTATATGATGAAGTTCCCGAAACGCTTTGTGGGTTGGCTAAGGTTCTGATGTTAAACAATCTTGCCGAATCGCCACTAAGAATTGAGACATTTGAAGATTTTCCTTCGATTATAAAGTTTTTAATATTAAAACTTTTCAAAGTAAAGTTTATAGAATCGACAACTGAAGTTCCCTCAACATCCATCGTAATTCCTTTTTGCCAAGTGGAATCTATAAATACTTTACCTGCAGGATATATTCCTTTTACAATGTCGAAATAAGTCAAAAGCGGAATCTTTGAAAAGCGATCCAACCATGTAAATTTGATTAAACTATCACTTGGACTTTTGGTTGAATCATTTAATAAATAAAGTTTTTCTTTATAATTATCACCAGTAAGATATGCCACATCTCTGTATGGTGAGTATATCATTTCAAATTCCAAACCTAAGGGGCACATCAATATCTGATAGTCTTCGTGCTTGGGAGGGCGCAAATCGTCAGCTTGTGAATTAAAGAATATAGTAGTGTCCCTGCCAATCAAAGTATATTCCAAGGAATCAACACTACACAGTACAGAAAGTTGATTTTCGGAAGTTGGTGAACTTGGTGCCCATAATGAAAAATAATACTTTAGTATTCTTGTGAATTTTTGTACAGTGCTATCGCTGAACGTTCTTGTAATTTTACTTGTGTCAGTATATTCATATACATTCTGAACATTTACAGGGAAATTTGATTTTAATGTATATAGTACTTTATCGCTTTTGTCTATCGCAGCCGCTTTTTCCTGCGAAAATAGGGGCACATTAACTTGAAATACCAACAAAAAAATAATTGTTATTTTAACCCACATTACATAATCTCCTTGAAATACTTTGAATACTTGAATAATGACCATGCAGCTAAAGTCATGCCATCCCAAATAGTGCCATCAGCGATTTTTTGTTCAAATTCCTGAACAGTTAAATTTAATATTTCGAATTCTTCACTTGCATCTGCATTAGCTTGATATTTGATCAATTCTTCTGCTAAGAAGACGAAACAGAATTCATTAGTAACACCATTAAATGGATTAAATTTGCCAATCAATGATAATTTGTTGGATTTAAAACCCGATTCTTCGGAAAGCTCTTTCTGAGCATTCATTGCTGTATTAAAATTTGGGTTTATGCCACCGCCTGGAAACTCTAAGCTAAACTGTTGATTAAGGTAACGGAATTGGTTAACCAAAATAAGTTTAGAATTAAAAATGGGAATAACAAATACAGAACCCGATGTTTCTATATAATGGTACTCCCCGTTTTCGTTGTTGGGCAATTTGTAAACATCTTTTTTATAATCCCAATAAGGATTTTTGAATATCAACTCGGATGATATTTGCCCAAATTTTTCTATCATTTAATTATTAATAGCAACTAACTCGCTTTCGCTGAAAAAGAATGCAATTTCTCTATTTGCATTTTCATCTGAATCAGAGCCGTGAATAGCATTCGCCTCTATGTTGGTTCCAAACAGTGCTCTTATAGTACCAGCTTCAGCTTTAGTAGGGTCAGTCGCACCGATTAACTTGCGAAATACCTCCACAGCATTGTCTTTTTCTAATGCCAATGGCACTATGGGTCCACTTGTCATATATTTTATCAAATCACCATAAAATGGTCTTTCCTTGTGCACAGCATAGAATTCTTTGGCTATTGAATCAGTAATTTTGATTAGTTTAAATCCAAGTACATTAAAGCCCGCTTCCTGAATTTTTGCAATTATTGCACCTGCAGAATTTTTACCCACAGCATCAGGCTTTATTATTGCTAAAGTTTTATTTGACATTTATTCCTCAATTATTTATATAGAAAATTAGCTTAATTAAATTACTCAATTATTTTTTTTCGACTTCTTTTTTTTGGAGCGATTTCACCAACCTCATCAGGATTAATTGGAGCAACAACCTTAGCTTTAGCAGCGGTAGGCTTTTTAGCAATTTTCAGCCCATTCAATACATCCAATACTGTTTTTCCTATCAATGCAGGGGTTTCTACAACATGAATACCAGCGCTCTTCAAAGCCTTGATTTTATCGGACGCAGTGCCTTTGCCACCCGAAATTATTGCACCGGCATGCCCCATACGGCGGCCAGGAGGTGCAGTTCTGCCAGCAATAAATGATATTACAGGCTTGGTAACATATTTCTTAATATACTCAGCAGCATCTTCTTCTGCATTACCACCAATTTCACCGATCATCACAATTGCTTCGGTATCCTTGTCTTCGTTGAACAATTTAATTGCATCAATATGCTGAGTTCCAATGATAGGGTCTCCGCCAATACCAATACAGGTTGATTGTCCTAATCCTAAGTCAGTTAATTGCTTTACTGCTTCATAAGTCAATGTACCAGAACGAGATACAACACCAACTTTGCCTTTTTTATGAATAAATCCCGGCATAATACCAATTTTTGCTTCATCTGGAGTTATTACTCCAGGGCAGTTCGGACCGATTAACCTTGCGTCAGAGCGTAATAAAGCTTCTTTAACAGGTATCATATCATTAACTGGTATGCCCTCGGTAATACAAATAATCAATTTGATACCAGCTTCGATTGATTCAAGGATTGCATCTGCTGCAAAGGGAGGTGGAACAAAAATTACAGAAGTATTTGCATCTGCCACTTGTACAGCCTCTCGAACTGTATTGAAAATAGGGACTGGTTTTTTGAAAGTCATGTCTTCTTTGCCCGAATAGGAATGTCCACCCTTACCTGGGGTAACACCAGCAACCACATTAGTGCCATATTCTATCATTTGAGAAGTGTGAAAAGTTCCTTCAGAACCTGTAATTCCCTGAACTACAAGTTTTGTTTTTTTTCCTACTAAAACACTCATTTTGTATCCTGATAATATTTTTTGAATTTCAATTATTATTTTCTGAAAATGTTTAATTCAATTACAATTTAAAGTATATAAATGAAAATTATTTTAGATTGTAGAATTTAAAAAGCATTAACTATATGATTAAGTACTTCTTTACCATTATTCTTTGTGATACCAATAAAGTCAAATCTACAATCTACATTAGTAATTTTATTTACATAAAGATAGGCTTCTGCAACCCTTTTAATTTTATGCCGTTTTGCATTCGTCATAGATTCTTCGGGAGTTCCATAATCCAAATTATTACGTTTTCTTACCTCAACAAATACTAATACATCATTATCTTTTGCAATTATATCAATTTCACCAAGTTTTCCGAAAATGAAATTTGTCTTAATAATTTGATAACCTTTTTTCTCAAGATATTCAACCGCCGAGTCTTCACCTTGCCTACCTTCAGCCTTTGTATTTTCAATCGTTCGTATTCTCATCTAATTCCTTGCTTTCAACAGGTATGGGGTAGTTTCCTGTAAAACATGCAGTACAGTAACCCACTCCATTGTCTTGCGGAACCGATTCCATCAGTTTGCCTATTGATAAATATTTCAATGAATCCACACCAATAGCTTTTCCAATTTGTTCCTCTGTTTGGTAATGATTTGCTATCAGTTCTTCAGAACTTGGAAAATCCATTCCATAGTAACAAGGGAATTTGATTGGGGGGGATGTAACTCTCATGTGAAGAAACTTGGGATTGGCATCTCGCACCAACTTGACTAATGCAATTGAAGTTGTACCACGAACAATTGAATCATCAATAAGAACAACAGTTCTGTTTTCGAGAACACCTTTTACAGTATTAAATTTAGTCTTGACCTTAAATTCCCGGTTATTTTGACCTGGAGAAATGAAAGTTCGCCCCACATAATGGCTCCTGATAAGACCTGTCTCAAATAATGTAGGACCAGCCAAATTATTATTCATTCTTGCGTATCCAATTGTAGCGGTATTTGCACTATCTGGTACAGGCACTGCTCTTACTTTATCATCATTATCATATACAGGACTTTCCTCAGCTAATAACTTTCCAAGTTTTCTGCGCACCTTGTCAACAGAATGTCCAAAAATTAAGCTATCTGGTCGAGAAAAATAAATATATTCAAAAATACAATGTCGGGACTCTGGGGTTAAAGTATCAATTTCGTAAGATTTTATTTCACCAGTTTCTAATGTATCTTTGTCGATTACACAAATTTCATTATGGCGTACAGTTCTTATATATTCTGCTGACACTATGTCGAAAGCAGCGGTTTCCGACGCAGCAATATAAGAATATTTCCCATTAATTTTGATTCTACCTATGCTCAATGGTCTTACCCCATGCGGATCGCGTGCTGCTATCATTTCATTGTCGCTAAGAATAACCAGAGAGTATGCCCCTTTTGCAATCTGCAATGCTTCTTTTATTTTATCAATCGTTGTATTTTTGCGACTTTTGGCAATTAGATGAAGGAATAGTTCTGAATCAGTAGTGGTCTGTAGAATGGAACCTTCATCAATTAACTTTTTCCTTAATGTTTTGGTGTTGGTCAAATTTCCGTTATGAGCTAAACTAAGCAATCCCTTATTATAAATCATATTAAAAGGTTGAATGTTTAGTGAAGATGAAGAGCCTGTAGTAGAATAGCGATTATGTCCTACCGCCATATCGCCCTTCAGAACTTTTGTTAGGATATCATCCTTTGTGAAAACATCCATCACAAGTCCTTCGCCCTTATGATATGCAAATCTCTTTTTCATTTTTTCTTCATCAAAGTAAATGGAAGTGATGCCACTGGCTTCCTGACCACGATGTTGAAGGGCGTGAAGTGCATAAAATACCATCAATGATGCCTCTGGATGCCCATATACACCTACTACAGCACAATTTGGGCGTGCTTTGTCCACATCTATGGCATCAAGTTGTACATTCTTGTTATTTGGATGAAAAATCATATTTCCATTTCTGTAAATTTCAAATTCCAAACATAATTATAATTTCGCTAATAATAATAAATGCACCAAAAATAAAAAAAAGTCTTTTGCAATTCAACAAAAGACCTTAAGTTTGTAGCGGGACTAGGACTCGAACCTAGAACCTTCGGGTTATGAGCCCGACGAGCTACCATTTGCTCCATCCCGCGGTGGATTACAAAAATAGCGATTTTTATTTAATTAACAAAATATATTTTTAGAAAAGTATGAATAAATTCACAAAAGACCAGCTGAGTGCTTTGGATATTAACAGGCATATTGCTGTAACCGCCAATGCTGGCTCAGGTAAAACAAGAATACTTGTAGCAAGATACATTAAAATAATTTCCGAAAAAATAATTGATGGTGATTTGAATATTGAGGATATCGTAGCGATTACTTTTACAAAGAAGGCTGCTGCAGAAATGAAAGCAAGGGTTATAAAAGAATTGGACAGTTTGATTGCAGACCCCGATAATGAGGATGCCAAACAATTGGAAGATGTTAGAACAAATATGATTTATTCTCGAATTTCTACAATTCATAGTTTTTGCGGTCAAATTCTCAGAGATTTTCCCATTGAAGCAAATGTTCCTTTTAATTATCAAGAATTAGATGATTTTGATAATGCTCTAATTATCGAAGAGTCTATTGATTTTATTTTTAATGAAATACTTGCCAACGACAGTAATAATTATGTTATCTCGAGAGAAGTATTTATGTATAATATTATTGCTGTTTTTGGTATAAGTGAAGTACGTAAATTCATAAAGGCGATGCTCGGTAATAATGAAAATTTTAGAGAAATTTTGAAATTTTACAATTCCGATTCCGATTTGATAATTGACTTTTATTTTGACAAATTGAAACCAATTCTAAATGAAAATTATAATGTTATTTTTAGTGGGATATCCTCTTTTTTTTATGAAAATCCTGTATTAGCTAATGCTGAAAAATATTCTGATAAATTAAATGAAATCAGAAATTTCATTGATAAAAATTCTAAAAAAATCGAAAGTACGAATACCTCATTTGACGATTTATACAGCCTTTACCCATTGTTGTTACAAAAATTAGATATTAAACTTGGCAGGTCAAAATTGTCAACACTTATCAATAAAAATAACCACAATTTTGAAAATAGTTTAACAGTTTTAAACAAATTATTCTTAGATTTAGGAAATCATAATTTCGATGATGTTTTAGGATATATTAAATCTTATATAAATTCATTAA
>CAYUZZ010000120.1:0-6659 GCA_964449505.1 uncultured Hyphomicrobiales bacterium
CCCTTGAGTACTCTGTCCACAGTGTTTAAATTATCGGCTGCTACTTTTATAGGTAAAATTCTTGAACCAAAGCCAGGTGATGCAATTCCTTTCTTATTATTGCTTGTGGCAGCAGCAATTCCAGCTACATGAGTGCCATGAGTGTTTGTTTCATCGGGAATAACATTGTTATCAGGTTTTAAATTATCGTTTATATAATCGGCATAATTAATATTACCTACAAAATCCCAACCATTTAAGTCATCAATAAATCCATTATCGTCGTTATCAATATTGTCATTAGGAATTTCATTGGAATTTTCGAAAATTGAACCCGATAAATCTTCGTGGTTTATCATAACGCCCGAATCCACAATACCTATTATTATCGTACTATCAGACTGAGCAATGCCCAAAAATTGCTTGATACGTAATGTATCAAGATACCATTGCTGAGAATAAAATGGATCGTTCAGACTAAATTCTTCGAAATGATATGATGGTTCGGATATTGCGTATTTAAAATTGCCACTTTCTTGTAATATTTTACAAATCTCCCAAGATGTAGCATTAGATTTGTAATTAATCTGGAATATATTATCAATATAATTTTTACCTAAAAACTCAGGTTTCAGGTATTTACTAAATGGTTGCTCTATTTTTGTAATCGAGAAATCAACAAAAGTTTCTGAAATCATTTTGTTGACTTTATTTTTTAATTCTTTGATTTGGAAATAGGAATTAGTTTTCAAATAAAATGTTTTAGAATTTGCGTTTGATTTAGGTTTTTCAATAAGATATATACGGGCGGGTTGAAATCCAAAATTCAATTTATTGCCCGCAATTTTAATAGAATAATAATCAGAAAAAGATAAGCTAAAATTAAATATAATGAGAAAAAATACTAATAGAATTCTCATCACTTAAAATTCCTGCTGAATAATAATAAAATAACAATTAGGTTCTTGGTTTGGATTTTTCTTATCATATTCTCTAAAGCAATTTTGTGTTGTAAATCCAGTAAAGATAATAGAATAACTTTTACCAAGTGTAAACAATACGTCATTAATTCTTTTTATATATCCAGTGATATCGCCATCAAAGAAGTGGTATGTAATTTTTCTTTCTCGTAACTCGGTGCTGTACGAAGAAAAGTTATCCTTCACAATGGTTTCAATATAAGCTTCATCAGTAGTATTTTTCTTCACATTTAGAATTTCAATATCTGAAGCATTAACAAATCTAAATTTGAATGTAGAATTATCATTCAACGGTTCGAAATTATTCGAGAAAATTCTTATGCTATTAGCATCACCCGTAGCTACTACCAAAACTCTTTTGTCTGTTTCCGGAATTATTTCATAATTTATTCCATTTACAGAAATCATTTGCGATTTATTATCAATTACGGTTGCAATCGAATTAGTAAAATTAACTTCAGCGTCAACAAGAATTGCACTCTCGCCACCCTGCGAATTAAATGAAATCTTCAAGTTATTTTCCCCAGAGTATGCATTTACAACCTGAACAAAAATTCCCTCTTCAAGATATTGCACATTAGTATTTTCAAGTTCATCATCTATCAAAATTACTTTCAAATTATTGTTATCATCAGTTGTAAGTACCATCAGATAGCTTTTGTTTTCTTTAATTGATGCCCGAGCAGAATATAATAGCTTTGCCGGTTCAGACGCTGTAAACACATTAATAGGAATAGTTCCCTTGCTCAAAGAAACAGGACTTGAAATATCTCCAAATTCTTGTTTTGAAGATAAAATAATTCCAGAGCTATAAGAAAATGGATATTTACTTGATTTTTGCTCATACCTTGCACCTAATGCAACAGTAAGTGGTGGCAACCCTCTTGTAGCGTTAACTACCCTTATCCTTGATTGGTCTGCACCAATAGCAGTCAAATTCTCACTTTCCACTAAAATTGATTCTGCTGATTTTGCATTTATCGAATCAAATACCAATAGTGTATATTTATTTAAAACTTTAAGAGATGCCACGCTTCTTGAGGTTTCATTATTGTTTGCAAAAACTACTAATGAATCTTCGCCCAACGAATCACATACATTAACACTTTTATAATTATCAATGAAATTAGTAGGGATATTCTGGGCAAACATTCCGTCACCTGTTTTATTCACATCGATAGAATTTCCCGATAAATTTAAAACCCTTATGTCTGTTTTCCTATCCTCTATCGTTGGCAATAAAGCTAAATTATTGGTAGTAAAATCATTCTCATTTAATAATTCCAAGCTCTCTTTACCATCAAATTTATCCAAAATAATGGTATATTGTGTTTTGCCATCTAATTGCATTTCGAAAAGCCCAATAAATTGTTCCTTTGTTAATCCAATAGAATTAGTTTTAAGTAAAGAAATAGAATAAGTACCTTTTTGCAAAACTATGGGACTGATTGAATATTGAAGATAATTTAATGAACTGAATAAAACTTCACCAGATGGACAACCCAACTTAATAAAATATTTAAAATTAGTATCAGGAAATGCATTCATAAATTTAATTAACGACATATTTGGGTCATCAGGTAAAGCAGCAGAAGTTCTTAAAGTAATAATCGTATCAATTTTGCAACTTTGTGCTTCGGAACAAATCCCCCGAGTTAACCCCACAAAAGTATAATTAGTATTTCTCAAAAACTTAATTTGCTGGGATTGCTCAAATTCCATATTATTCGAATTAAAAATTTTCAAATAAGCAGAATCTGCATCGGGCTGCATACTTGCTGAGCTATTAGCAAATGCAATGTTTTCAATTTTTAAACCATTCAGATCGAGCGATCTAATATTCTTATCCTGAGCAAGATTAATGAACCTAACCTTCACTGTTGTATTTTTGGGAGGAGGGTTTACTAATAAAGGATTTTCTTCATTACATGAAATATACAGAATTGAAACTACTAAGAAAATTATCCACTTATTTATCATTTTACCAACCAAAATTTAACTAATAAACGAAAGACTAAGAAAAATTGTATAAAATCAATATATTATCAGGATAAAAATAATTAAAAATCAACAAATACTTAAATTTGAACTGAAAAAATGTTAATTTTGAATGTTTATTATAATGAAAATTTAAAAAATAATTTAGATAACAGAGGAAATTATGTCTAATTTCATTTTTAAGCCTTTCGATGAAATGACCCCAAAGGATTATGAGGAAATCGGCTTTAAATCAGGACTAGAAGTTCATCAGCAATTATTAACAGAGAAAAAGCTTTTTTGCCGCTGCCCTGCTGGTAAATTCCAAGATACTTATCAGGCAGAAATATTAAGACACATGAGACCGACTCTTTCCGAACTTGGCGAGTATGATGGAACTGCATTAATGGAATTTAAGACCAAAAAAAACATTATTTATAGAATTAACTATGATACTGTTTGTACTTATGAAATGGATGATACCCCACCATTCCAAATAAACGAGCAAGCCCTCGATATTGCTCTTGAGGTTGGTATGCTATTCAATGGTAACATTGTGGATGAATTCCACATTGCCCGCAAGCAATATCTTGACGGTAGCATTCCTACTGGTTTTCAGAGAACTGCCATTACTTGTGTAGGTGGAAGAATACCTTACAAAAACAGGTTTATTAATCTAATTCAAATGTCCATAGAAGAGGATTCTTGTAGGGAAGCAAGCGATATAGGGCACAAGCGTATTTATTTGACAGACAGATTGGGTATGCCACTTATAGAAACGGTAACTTATCCAGAAATGAAAACTCCTGACGAGGTTGCAGAAGTTAATCAAATATTAAGAAGATTAGTGAGAAGTACTGGTAAGGTTAGAACAGGCATAGGTGCAGGAAGACAAGATGTGAATGTTAGTGTTGCGGGAGGAACCAGAATTGAAATAAAAGGAGTTCCAAACATTAAACGAATTCCTCTTCTTACCTATAA
This sequence comes from uncultured Hyphomicrobiales bacterium, assembly GCA_964449505.1. GTDB lineage: Bacteria > Bacteroidota > Ignavibacteria > Kapaibacteriales > UBA2268 > JBDHXE01. The sequence continues at coordinate 3,918 of CAYUZZ010000120.1, forward strand.
TGAAGCAATGAGACAGTGGAATTTACTTCGTATGAGAGATGAGTTAAATAGTAAAGGAATTAATGAGAAAACATTCGAAGCAAAATCTGCCGATGTAACTAAATTATTGCGAAAAACTGCATTCTCCCCAATTTCGATGGGAATTGCGCAAGGTATGAAAGTAAGCTGCGTTCTATTGAAGGGTTTTTCTGGATTTTTGAGATGGCAAACACAAACAGATACCTATTTTTCAAAAGAAATATCAGACAGAGTAAGAGTAATTGCATGTTTATCACATTTACCAAATATAATTCATACCGATAGCCAAAGTGATTCTATTGGCTCTGCCGAATGGCGTTCAGTAAGAAAATTTATGAATTCTGGACTTGATGATGCTTTGGTGATTGTATGGGGACCTGATGTTGATGCAGAAACTGGGGCAAAAGAAATAATTATTAGGGCAAAAGAGGCAACAATTGGTATTCCTTCGGAAACTCGTCAAGCATACAAAGATGGCACAAATGGGTTTGAAAGAATTTTGCCAGGACCAGAAAGAATGTACCCTGATACTGATTTACCTCCTAAACCTATTACCAAGAACAGATTAGATTCCATTAGGGCACAAATGCCCGAGCAAATTTGGAAAAGAGAAGCGAGATACAAACAATTGGGTGTTCCCTTAGACTTATTGGACGATTTATCAATTTCAAGATTTGCTAAAGTGTTCGATTTTGCTGTTGATAATTTGAAATTAAGTCCAAAGTTTGTTGCTACTGCTCTTATTCAGTTCCCCAAAAGATTGAAAAAGAAAAAATATAAAATTAAAACTTTAAATGAACAATTGTTTTTGAGACTTTTTACCGATTTATCAGAACATAAAATTAAAAAAGAAGCTGTGTATCAATTGATGAAAGTTTATTTAAAAAATGGTAATCTCGGTGACATTGATTATATTTTACCAAGTCCAATAGAGGACATAATTCAACGGTATAACATGGCATTAATCCAACTTAATCATATTAAGGTAATTAATCCCGATAAGAAAAAAGAGATACTAACGGGAATTATGATGGATGATTTGCGAGGCAGAGTTGACGGCTATGATATAATTCAATATATTAACACTAATTTCGACCAGAGGAGGAACTAATGGATAAGTTGGAAGAAAAGGAACTTTATAAAGGATATTGCGGAGAAACTCTGGAAGTCTTAAAACAATATGATGCGTATATTTGGTGTGATGTTGACATAGAAACAACAGATGATGCAATATTTTCAGGACTGATTTTACCCCGTTCAGAAACCGCTGATATATTGCATGTGGTCATTAAATTGATTACAGGATACAACATCGGAATTCGTTCCTCCAAAATTACAAATATCAAAGTAAAAGGAAGAAAAATTGCAAATTACAAAATCCCTGAACAAGAATTTCCCTATGATAAACACAAACCAAGGGTCAAGTTATTTGGTACTGGTGGAACTATTGCCTCGAGGCTTGATTATAGAACAGGTGCTGTAATTCCAGCGTTTTCCCCAGGCGAGCTGTATGGTTCTGTACCTGAATTAGCAGATTATTGCAATTTAGAAACTGAGAAACTTTATGGTGTATTTAGTGAAAATATGGGTCCCGAGCAATGGATTGGTACTGCCAATGCAATTGCTTCAGAAATAGAGAGAGGTGTTCAAGGAATTGTTATAGGGCATGGAACCGATACAATGCACCATACTGCAGCTATACTTTCGTTTATGATACAAAACTCTCCTGTACCAATAGTTATGGTTGGCTCTCAGCGTTCATCAGACAGGCCTTCCTCAGATGCTGCCATTAATTTGATTAATGCAGTAAATGCAGCTACAAACAGCGATATTGCCGAGGTTATGGTGTGCATGTTCGGACCAACTTCTGATATGTACGGATTGCTTCACAGAGGAACACGTGTAAGGAAAATGCACTCATCTTATCGCTCTACTTTCAGGACTATTGGGGACATTCCTCTTGCAATGGTAAATAAAGATGAGATTATTCCATTAAGACAAGATTACAAACGGCGTCGCATGGATAAGGAATTCAAAATTATGCCATTTTTTGAAGAGAGAGTTGGTATTGTTTATTATTACCCGAATATGATGCCCGATATAATTGATTCTATGATTGAAAAAGGATACAAAGGAATCGTGATTGCAGGTACAGGATTGGGGCACGTTAACAAGCCACTTTACCCTGCCCTACAACGAGCTAAAGATGCTGGTGTTGCGGTTTATATGACTGTTCAAACACTGTGGGGGTATGTGCAGATGTATGTCTATGAAACTGGTCGTGAAATGATGGATCTCGGGGTTATTCCTACTGCAAATATGTTACCTGAAGTAGCATATATGAAATTAGCTTGGGCACTTGGGCAAACAAAGGATTTGGATGAAGTAAGAAGCATAATGTTAACACCCGTTAATGGAGAAATTACAGAAAGAGAACCTTCGAATGGATACTTGATTTATCAGGGTGGAATTCCAGAGGTAGAAGATTTTATCAGAAAATATAGGAAATAAAAGTTATTGCAGTTAATAAATTTTCAAAGGCAATTTCTCTTTTTTGAAATTGCCTTTTTTCTTAAATGAAAAAAAAATCTCCTTACATCTTCACAAATTTCTCTACCCTACCACCAATTTTTACAAAATATACACCGGGCGATAGATTCGACAAATCAATTCTTGGTGGGTCGGACGCCCCTGTATGACCGCCGAAAATGTTTCCATTTTGCA
>CAYUZZ010000121.1:0-6654 GCA_964449505.1 uncultured Hyphomicrobiales bacterium
AAACACCGAATGTTTTCGTGTTCAAAAAATACTCAAATACTTGAATTTTTGGAAAACCAATATTCAAATTATGAAATCATATTACTATGCAGCCCCAATCACAGAGAATTGGCGTTAGAAATCGCGAATTCCAGTAGTAATAATGTTAGGATTTGTCCATCGACCGATAACATCCTTGATATTGCAGCCTTGATTTCGTTTGCAGACTTAATAATTACACCCGATACTTCAATTGTTCACATTTCGGCAGCAATGGGTAAGCCTGTGGTTTGTTTTTATTCAGAGCAGAGCGTCAATCCTGTTGAGTGGTTTCCATTTGGTGTAGAAAATTCATATTTGATAAGTAAAGACAAGCTACCTATTGAAAGTATAGGAATCGAAGAAATAAAAGATTCAATTTATAATTTTATTCTAAACATTTGCCGTTAAGTTAATCAATTCTTAATTTTGAATGACATTATTTAAAAATATCATATACATTAAGAGAAACAAAATAAAGGAATAGATAAAAATAAAAAATATAATTAGGTTTTATGAAAAATAATAACTATATTTGCGGTTGAATTTTTACTAGCTTGATTTAGATTAAGACTTATATTCAATTCTTGTCAGTAATTTCGCGTTTTAAAATTCAAATTGTCGGTCATACCGATTTTATTAAATATATTTTTTGGAGAATTTCGTATGAATATCTATGTTGGGAATCTTCCCTTCAGTGCTACTGATGAAGAGCTCAGAGCAATTTTTGAAGAGTTTGGTGTTGTTCAATCAGCAAAAGTAATTATTGACAGAGAAACCGGTCGTTCACGTGGCTTCGGTTTTGTAGAAATGAGTGAGAATATTGCCCGTAAAGCTATCACAGCGGTTAACGGTAAAGAAATGGATGGAATGGAATTGACTGTAAACGAAGCAAAGCCAAAGACTAATAATACAAGAGATAGAAGATTTAGCAGAAGATCTTATTAAAATTTAATTAGATTTATTTTTTGAAGGGGCTGATTAGCCCCTTTTTTTATATTTTGTCCCTGCTCTTTGTATTTTGAATCAAATCCTGACCATAGTTGATGGCTTTGATGGCAGCTATTGAAAGCTTATTTTCTAATTTGCCGAATTTTCTCAAATAATCTTTTCTACTTCTATTAATTACATCGTGTGACTCGTCCTTGCCATAAGTATGAGTAATTTCACATTTATTGTTTCTCTCACCTGGCATATCTTTATAAGTAAGGAAATAATGTTTTAATCTCTGAACCATAGAATCGGGCACATCACCAATATCGTTCCAATTTTTGTAAATCTCGTCTTGCTTTAGTACAGCAATAATTTTATCATCAGCCTCGTTACCGTCTATCATCCTAAATCCACCAATTGGACGGGCTTGAAGTAATATATCGCCGTGCATTATGTTTCTTTCGGTGAGCACACAAATATCCAAGGGGTCGCCATCACCTAAGACATCACCCCTTCCTGATTTTTCATTGCATAGTTCGGCAACCAATTTCCCACAATATGTCTGGGGAATAAATCCATAAAGTGCGGGTACAATATTAGAAAATTTCTGGGGACGGTCGATTTTCAAATAACCTGTTTCTTTATCTACTTCGTACTTCAATGTGTCAGTTGGTACAACTTCAATAAAAGTAGTTACTATCTCTGGAGCATTATTGCCAATATTAACACCATGCCAAGGATGAGATTTATATCTCAAACCAGCTAATTTCCAAAATTCTGCTATTGATTCCATTCTTTTCAATTTTTGTATAATTATATGATCAAATATAAGTGATTTTAAAGTTTAAAAAGTAAATAATGAAGCTAAAATGCTATTTTTACTTACTTTTTTTTAGTTTTGCTTAATTCTCTTAATTCTTGTATTAATTCCTTTTCTTTATCTGTTAGCTTGGAAGGAAGTTTTGCAGTCAGCTTGATATAAAGGTCTCCCCTGCTTGTACTGTCAATATATTTTGGCATTCCTTGCCCTTTCAATTTCATAATTTTCCCATTTTGCGATTCGGCAGGTATAGCAATTTTCAGATAGCCACCAAGTGTATTGATTTTTACTTCGCCACCAAGCATAAGAGTAAAAACATCTATGTGAACTTCGAGTTTCAGGTCATCGTCATTTCGTTCAAACTTGGAATTTTCAGTTACCTTAATTTTTATCAATAAATCACCATTCTGTCCGCCACCAGTTCCAGAGTAACCTTTTCCAGATATTTTAAGTAATTGTTCATTTTTAACACCAGGTTTGAACTTCACTTCCATTTTTTCATTGTTCAAACTAAGCAATCTGGATGTACCAGAAAAGGCTTCCTCGAGAGTGATTTCAACATTTGTTGAATAATCTTCTCCTTTTTTTGGTGATGATGCAGGTTTTGTAAAAGGCTTTTTACCACCAAAACTATTGCCAAAAATACTCGAGAAAAAATCTGAAACCGAGCCTCCATTATCGAAAATATCATTCATAGTTTGACGACTTCTTTGATTTGACTGATTCCCTTGATTTTGTGCAAAGTAATCAGACCAGTTGAAATTATCACTGGAACCACCCTGTTGCCGATGGGACTGGAAATTACTGCCTATTGTATCATATTTTCTTCTTTTTTCGGGGTCACCTAATACATTATAAGCCTCACTAATATCTTTGAACTTACGTTCTGCATCGGGGCTTTTATTAATATCGGGGTGATGTTGCTTTGCAAGTTTCTTGTAAGCCTTCTTGATGTCAGCATCACTTGCTGTTTTTTCCACTCCGAGCACTTTATAATAATCTTTGAAATCCATAATTACCTTAATTAACTAACAATATATAAACGAAGCTCTGGCACAAAAAGTATTAAAAGCAAGTTAGCGATAGAATAAATATACCATTTTTCATCAATTTATAAAATAATTTGGCAATTTAAACATTTATTAATAAATTAAAGTTTAATTTTTACAAGAATAGGAAAATCATGAAAAAATATGGTATATTCTTTTTGGTAGTAATGTTTGTGTTCAATTCGGCACTTGCTGCAGACAAGGATATTAAAACAAAAGTAATTGAATTGGGCGAACAATTAAAAGTGGAAATAAATGCAAATTATCACATTTCTAATATTCAATGGTTCAAAGATGGTGTTGCTATTCCAGGTGCTACCGAGCGACAATATATGGTAAAGAATTCCAAGTTAAGTGACCAAGGTGTTTATCATGCTTCTATGTTAGGACCTTGTCGCGAAATCGAATCTACACCTCTTTATGTGCGAATTAATTATGTACCACAGGCATCGGTAGAAACTGCAAGTGCTGGTGGAAATGCCTTATTCCAAAACGAACCAAATCCTGCTGCTGATATTGTTAAGTTCAAATTTAATCTTGATAAAAACAGTAATGTACGCTTAGTTATTTCTGATTTATTCGGCAATCAAGTTGCCACAGTATTTGATGGCATGGCAACTGAAGGAATGAATGTTGTGGAATTCAAAATTTACGATAAAAATATATCAAGTGGTAATTACTTCTATTCCATTATTTCAGACAATTTTACCGACACCAAGTCAATGATAATCCTGAAATAAGTAACAATGCCCATGTTGATTACATCATTTTCAAAACTCAGAGCCCTAAGCTCTGAGTTTTGGTTTTTAAATCTGATTCAGATGTTTGAAAGACTCGCTTATGCAAGTGTAGTTCTTCAAATGGCAGTTTATATTTCCCAAAAAGATTTGTATGGTGGCTTGCAATGGGAACATTCCACTAAAGGTTGGATTTTTTTTCTTTGGGCACTAATCCAAAATATAACACCTGTTTTCCTTGGTGGTTTGGCTGATAAATACGGAAGAAAGAGAACCTTAGTTATGGCGACGATTATTTCTGCTATTGGGTTCATTTCGATTGGAGTTTTTAGGGACCTTCTATTTTTTTCTTTATCAACATTGATATTAGGATTCGGATTAGGATTATTCAAACCAGCTATACAAGGATTACTGGCAAATTCTATGAGCAGAGAACAGAAATCTTATGGTTGGTCGGTAAACGTATTACTTGTCAATTTTGCAGTTTTCTTTGCACCCCCACTTGCTAAATATCTGGAATCAATTTCCTGGTTTTGGGTTTTTGCGGGTAGTGCTTTAGTAATTTCTTTCAATTTTCTCTTAATTTCTCTCATAAAAAACAAAAAAAATCTTTCAGATGATAAGTTTGAAAATAATGTTATTAAAGAAGCTTTCCATGAACTTATCAATCCCAGAATATTATATTTCTTGCTAATTATGTCTGGTTTTTCGATGATATATATGCAGTTTTATGAGACTTTGCCTAACTTTATTTATGATTGGGTGGATACTTCCAAAGTTGCAGGATTACTTCATTTACCCAACTTTATGCTTACAATGGGTGATAGAGGAATAATGATTGATTTTAAATGGCTATACAATTTAAATTCGGGTTTAATAGTTTTATTTGTTGTACCTATTTCATTTTTCTTGTTAAGATTTTCGATTAACAAAGCAATTACAGCTGGATTGATATTGGTGAGTATTGGATTGGTAATGTCTGGTTTTTCCCAATTTGGGTCTATAACAATGGGTGGAATGATAATCTATACATTTGGGGAAATGATTACTAATCCCAAAATTTACCAGTATATGTCCATCATTGGTAATGACAAGAAAAGGTCACTTTATATGGGATTCATTAATGTATCGTTTGGAATTGGCTTAGCATTTGGTTCGATTCTTGGCGGTCAGCTTTATAAAAATTTGGGCGAGAAATCATCAATTGCCTTACAATTCGTTGAAAAGAATTATCCAGGCATACGAAATTTAAATCACCAGAATGTAATTGATTTTATTATGAAAAACAAAAATATGAGCAATTCTGAAGTGACAGATATGTTATTTAAAGCATATAATCCTGAACTTGTTTGGTTACCATTTTTACTTATAGGTATAGTCTCTATCATTTCTCTCTATTTTTATAATAAGAAATTTAAAAAAAATATTTAGTTAATTGTAATTATTTTAACTCTTAACTATATATTGTGATATAAATAGAGGATAACTTGTTAAATTTGTTTAAATATATAGTTATTGCAATTTTATCATTATGTTCCTTAGCAGATGCAATGGATACTGTTGACGTGTTGCCACCGCTCTATTCGATATACTCCAATTGCGGTGATTTTCTGATTTCAGTATCCGACAATAGGTCTTTTAGTATAAGCAAGGATACTTATCAATTAGATGCGGGAATTAAGGACATACCAAATCTTTTGAGTGCCAAAAGTTATAATATTAGCAATATTATCTTAGATTCTACTTTTAAAATTAATCAAGTAAATTACCAGTTTTCATTCCGCCTGAATGTTTTGGATAGATTTGATACAGCTTTTGCAGTGTTTTTTGTAAATGATGATAACCAAATACCCAAAAATAACGTGAAATATGACTCAATCAAATACTACCCTCAATTACTTGAAATTACGCCCGATAACTTAAGTTATGGGTCTATATATATCGACTCATCTGTTTCTAAAGAAATTGAAATCAGGAATGTTGCTGGTTTTGAATTTCTCATAAAAGAAATTGCTTTAAAAACTGGTACTTCATTTCGTATAATCGAGAAATTGCCTAAAACTATTTTGTTGAGAGCCGATAGTGCTATTAAGTTAAATATCCAGTATAAACCACTGAAGGAAATATCCAATATCGCTTTGTTGGAGAACGATACTTTAATTATCAAGAATGAATGCTTGACATACCGAATTGCACTGTCGGGAAGTGGTGTAAAGGCAAAAATAATAGTGGAAGATTTCGACTTTGATATTTGTCAAGTAGGCAATACCATTTGCAAGGATAAGACATCATTTCCTGAAACTGTTCCCGGGCTGAAAGTTTCGAACCCGGGTACTGGAATTTTAAAACTGAATGGATATAGAATTGAACCACCTTATTCTCCATATATTTTAATGAATCCAAATCCTAATCCAGAGAATGCACAGGTATTCCCTGGTGTATCACTCAATCTGGAATCTTTGTGTTTTGCACCAAAGCAGGCTGGAGAGTTTTTTGCGGATTTGATAATTTCAAACAATGCTTATGGTGCAGATAGTATTGCAAAAATTCGTGGTATTGCATATAACAAAGGTCCCTATCTGCGTGTACTGAGTTTTGGCGAAAAAAGAGTACTCTCCAACAATAAATCTTTCATAAAAATAAAGAACTCTGACGATAAACCCTACCAATTGTCAGGGTTTGAGTTTGAAAATAATACACCTGATTTTAGGGTGATGTACGAAGAAATGGATTTAAAACCATCATTAGAATTCCCTATTTTGCTATTTCCTGAGAGCTCCCAGGAGGCAGTATTAAAAGAATTAATAGTTCCAATTGAGTTTTCACCTAAAAGTGAAGGCTTTAAAGAAGTTAAAATAAAACCAATTTTTTCGGAAAAAGGACAGAAGTTGGATTTGATTGTATTTAATTACATAAGAGGTATCGGTGTGTTGCCTACAATCGAAGCTTTGAATTATAATTTTCAGGGTAAAACCCTTGTGAATACTATCAACAAGGATACTGGCAACATTATTGTTCGTTCCAAAAGTAAGTTTGCTGATTTATTTATAAAATCAATTAAATTCTCTGAAACTAGCATCAATAACCTAAATGATTT
>CAYUZZ010000122.1:0-6632 GCA_964449505.1 uncultured Hyphomicrobiales bacterium
TTCAAAGAAATGGACGGAAGGCCTGTTACTATAAGAACTATTGACCCACCACTTCACGAATTCCTGCCCCATGACGATAAGGGTCAAAAGGAAATTGCAAAGGAATTGGGAGTAGATCCAAAAGTTGTTAAAGAAAGAGTAGAGGCATTGCACGAATTTAACCCAATGCTTGGCTTCCGCGGTTGCCGCTTAGGTTTAATATTCCCAGAAATTACGGAAATGCAAGCTCGTGCAATTTTCGAGGCTACTTGTAACGTAATTAAAGAGGGCCAAAAAGTATTCCCAGAAATTATGATTCCACTTGTTGGTCACGTGAAGGAATTAGCTGACCAAGAAAAAATCGTTAGAGCTACTGCCGAAGCTGTAATGGCTGAAAAAGGTATGAGATTCGATTACTTAGTTGGTACAATGATTGAAATTCCTCGTGGTGCAATTACTGCTGCTGAAATCGCTGGTGTTGCTGAATTCTTCTCATTTGGTACTAATGACTTAACTCAAACTACATTGGGATTGAGCCGTGATGATGCTGGTAAATTCTTACCTCGCTACGTAGAAAGAGAAATCTATAACGTTGACCCATTCGTATCTATTGATCAACAAGGTGTTGGCTTCTTGATGAAGCACGCTGTAGCAGAAGGTAGAACAATTCGCAAAAATATTAAATTAGGTATTTGTGGCGAACACGGTGGCGACCCTGCTTCTGTAGAATTCTGTCATTCAATTGGCTTAAATTATGTATCTTGCTCACCATTCAGAGTTCCGATTGCTAGATTGGCTGCTGCAAGAGCTGCAATAAGAGATATGGCTCCAGAAAAAATCAAATCAAAAGATGCTAAAAAAGATAAAAAAGCTGACAAGAAAGTAAAGGATGAAAAAAAAGATAAAAAAGAAAAGAAAGACAAAAAGGACAAAAAAGGTAAGAAAAAATAATCTGAATTGATTATTAAAATTACAAAAGCCACTCTCGGAATTTGAGGGTGGCTTTTTTTTTTGAATACCTTATTTAATTACAAAGCTCCTTCGTCGTAAGCCTGCTCACCATGAAGAGATAAATCAAGTCCTAATTTCTCATCTTCCTCGCTCACTTTGACGGGTGTAATGAAATTAATCAAAATCAACATCACATAAGTAAAGATAAATGCATAGATAGATGCAATTGTTACAGCTATCAGTTGTGTGAAGAAGAATCCTGTATTTCCATAGATCAAGCCATCGTTTCCATTGACGTTAAATGCTTTGGAAGCGAATACACCTAACAGGATAGAACCGATTACACCGCCAACGCCATGGACACCCCATACATCGAGTGCATCATCCCAATTCATTTTGTTTTTGAATTCTACTGCCATGTAACATACTGCTCCAGCAACAATTCCAATAATGGGAGCTGACCAAACAGGAACAAATCCTGCACAAGGGGTAATAGTTGCAAGACCAGCAATCGAGCCAGTAAGCAAGCCAACAAATTTCGGCTTTTTCTTAAGTGACCATTCAATAACGAGCCAAGTGATAGTTGCAAACGAGGCTGCGATATCTGTATTAATAAATGCTAATGAAGTAATGAAATCAACCGCTACTTCACTTCCAGCATTAAAACCATACCACCCAAACCAAAGCAAACCACTGCCTATCGCAACAAGGGGAATACTATTTGCCGTTGAAGTTTTGTTTACTCTCTCTTTAACATAAAATACCGATGCAAGTGCTGCAAATCCAGCAGTCGCATGAACAACAATACCACCTGCAAAATCAAGTACTCCAAAACTTGCCATCAATCCACCACCCCATACCATGTGGACAAATGGATAATACACAAGTATTTGCCAGAATGTAAGGAATATCAAATAAGATTTGAATGTTACCCTATTGACAAATGCACCTGTTATAAGTGCCGGTGTGATAATGGCAAACATCATTTGATAGGCTACAAATACTAATTCTGGGATTTTTCCGTTTGAGAACATAGTATCTATTGCAATCCCATTTAAAAAAGCCTTGTCCAAATTTCCTATTATTCCACCTTCACCGCCACTAAAGCATAAGGAATATCCAAATGCTATCCATAGTACAGTTGTCCATCCTAATGAAACGAAACTCTGAATCATAATGCCCAGTATATTCCTTTTTCCTGCTAAACCGCCGTAGAAAAACGCCAATGCTGGTGTCATCAACATCACCAAACTTGTAGCAAGAAGCATAAAACCAGTCGAACCTGTATCCATAATTTTTCACCTTGTTGTGGTTAATTACAATTAAATTTTATTTTAAAAAATTAATAAACAAAATTACAAATTCTAATTTAATTGTGAAATAGGAACAATTCTGATTTATAAATAGGGGAAAATAAGTATGATATAGGTTTCATTACTGATAGGCATGCAAATAATATTTTATAGCGACAGCTATTTTAATGAACTAATGATTTATTCTAAAATTAATTTCTATGTATTGGTAATTTAGTAAACAATATTTTAAATCTCAATTAATTGATTTTTCACCGCAAATATTACCAATTCTGCTGAATTTTTAAGTTTTAACTTTTGCATAATATGATTTTTATGTGTTTCCACAGTCTTGATACTAATAAACAGTTTATCTGCGATTTCTTTGTTGCTTAGACCAATAGCGGCAAGTTTAAGAATTTCTATTTCTCTGTTTGTCAATTCATTTTTTTCCATTACATTTTGTTCGTATCGGTATCGTTTAATGTAATTTTTAAAAAAATACTCTGATACATCTCTACTATAATATTGCCCACCATTGGTGATTGTAACAATTGCTTCTATTAACTCTTCGATTGATGTATCTTTGGGTAAATATCCATCTGCACCTGCTTTTACAGAGTTAAGGACAAATTCTTCGCTCGTATGCATCGACAAAATAAGTACTCTAAGGTTAGGATGTTCTTTGGTAATGAGCTTTGTAGCCTCTATCCCCGACATTCCTTTCATAGATATATCGGTAATTATCAAATCAGCTTCTACCGTTTTGATTATTTCTAACAGCATCTCTGCTGAACAGGCGGTACCAACGATTTCAATTTTATCAGATTCTGTCAATAACGACACAATTCCATCTAGAAAGATTTTATGGTCATCGGCTATGATTATTTTTATTCTATTCATTATATTGTGGGTATTGTTATGCGAAAGCTTGTCCCGTGATTTTCGTTTGATTCTATATTACAAATGCCATTCATTAGTTCACACCTTTCCATTATATTATTCAAACCATTTCCCTTATTTGTATAATTTAAATCAAATCCCTTGCCATTGTCGGAAATATTAAATTCTATCATATCATTAAGTGTAAATATACTGATTTGTACACTACTTGCAGCGGAGTGCTTTGTTATATTGTTTATTATTTCTTGTATTATCCTGAAAATATAAATTTGCTTTTTGGCATTTAATTTAACAGTGGCTAATCCTTCACATTTTAAATCAAATGTGATATTTGCAGTTCCAAGACAATCTCTACATAACTTTTTAATACTATCTTCAAGCCCAAAATTAGCAAGAACTGTGGGGGTCAAATCATTTGATATTGTTCTAATTTCCGAAATACTATTTTTGAGCAACTCTAATGCATCACTCATATTTATTTTCAATTTTTCGATATCATAATTCTTCAATTGTTCTAATTTGATTTTTACTGCTAAGAGCATTTGTCCCAATCCATCATGCAAATCACGGGATAGTCGTTGCCTTTCCTGTTCTTGTGCATCGATAACTGAGCTGATTCTGAGCAGTTTATCTTTAACAATTTGTTCTGATTGAAGCGATAATTGTTCCGCCATATTATTGAATGAAGTAATCAATTCACCCATTTCATCATTCGATTTTAAATTTACCCTTACATTATATTTGCCCTCGCTTATTTTTGTAGCGGCGTCCTTTAGTAAAATAATCGGAGTTGTCAATTTCATACTTCCAAGATATACCAATCCGAAAATAAAAATTGACACAATTATACAAAGTATCACAATACTATTCCGTAAATCATATATTTGTTGGAGAGCTTCTTCCCTATCCATTTCTGCTAAAATTGCCCATTTAAGTCCACTTATATTTAGTGGCGAATATGAGCTTAGAACCTCTATATTTCTGTAATCTTTCATCAAACTCACGCCTACTTTATTACTGAATGCATTAATTGTGGCAGTGGTTTTTACTGTAACACTTTTTATCGAATTTTCTTTGAAACGTGAAGATGTTCTTAGCAAAAAATCATTTCCAACAATATAGGCTTCGCCAGTTTTTCCAAGTCCATTCTTATCATTATCGGTGTTCATTATTTTGTTGATTTGCAAAATCGGTAATTCGAAAATAATTATTCCCCTCATTACCTGCTCAAAAGTATCATATATAGGTGCACCAATATAAAAAACCAAATTGCTGTCATTGAGCGGTATATAATCCTGAACACAGACTTTTTTTGTATTTTGAATTCTAATTCTCAAGGAATCAACATGATTACTATCTAAAAACTGTTTGTTCAAATTAAATATTAAATATTCGTTAATTTTGCTTTTGTCTATAAGCAAGCATTTATCACTATTGTTTATCAATAGAATTCTACTGAAATATTCACTTGAGTTTAGAATCGCTTTTAGATATGCAAGTGAAATGTTTAACTTATTTTTGTTATTAATTAAATCTAACATATTCCTTATTTCTTTGGTATTGGCAGTAAGTACGATCTCCCGTTTCCTATCTTTAAAAAAAACCTCAATATTATGAGTTTTTTCTACTCGTACAGATGTAAGTTGATTGAATGTCCTTTCAAGAATTGAATTTTTTGCAATGTAATAAGAATATGAACCTACAAGTAAAATGGATAAAAAATATAGCAGCAAAAAGTAAATAAAATGTTTTTGAGTGATTGATATTTTTCTTCTCATTTATTATAAACCACAAAATTATGTCTTACAAATTTAAAGAAAAATAATTAATAAATCAGATAGGAATTGCAGAATAAAGTAATTAACGATGCAAATTTAAATTGAATTTAATGAACCAACAAAAAAACCCAATTTATAATTTTGATAAATAAATTGGGGTTTTTAAAAAAAATTAAATCAACGAATTCTATTTACTAACAATGAACTTTCCCGTATTAATTAACTTACCAGATAGGTTATAAATTGAAACTATATATGTTCCATTACCAATATGATTAGGTAATTCAAGTGATGCGTCAGCAGTATTGATTTCATTTGAAAGAACTATATTGCCAATTTCATCAGTAATTGTAATTCTGATAATCTGATTTATTAAATGATCGAAATTTAAATTTATACGATTGTTTACAGGGTTTGGATATACAAATAAATTATTAGAGACAGCAACATCATTTTCTACAGAAGTTGGATAATCAGTGTTCACATTATAAACGAAATTAGTTATTGCTGAAAACTCATCATCAAAACTAATTGATGCTATGGGGCTCTTGGTCTTTTCTGACCAGAATATATATCTGTTAGTATAAGTAAGCTCGCCCTGTGACAGGCTGAATGCACTTAGTAAGGCGGGAGGTGCTGGAGAATCACCGAGATAAAAACTATCAGCTACCATAGTGACCCTTTTTACAAGTAAAGTATTGTAAGCTGCACTTTTGCCATTGGGAGCAAATATATTAGGAACATAAATTGTACCCCAACCAATAACAGTATCTTTTTGAGAAATATGAGCTACTTTCCTAAAAGTAGTATTAGAAATTCCAGGAATTGCTATTGTAAGATAAAAATTCGCAGATTTAGTAAAATTACTTTCTTTTGCACTTCCAAATTCCAAAGGAAAAGGAAGGATAAATCTTGGGCTATCATATAGCTGGTTTTGCTCTGCAAACACAATTTTGTCTGATGGATCACCAGTAAGATCCCCAATAGAATACTCCTGCTGCAAAATGCTACAACCTATAGTTTTATATCCATTATCTGCCAAAACCTGATATTCGTCAAAGTTAAATCCTCTATCCGATGCAAGTGCTTCCCAATAATCAAGACCTTTTATATCCGCATTTTCAAAAAAACTATCAGTAGGTAGCATAAATCTGTTAATAGAGTATTCTTGCCCAAGAATCGAATATTTCGAAAAATCCCAAACCATATTTGTACCAGCTTGGGGTATTTCAATCTTAGGTAAAAGCTCTGCCGACAGAAAAGCAAGTGTGTCATTTTTCAATACGGCATTAAAATTCTGCTTGCTAATAACTAACGGAGATTGAGCAAACATAGAAGTGATAGAGAAATAAAGCAGAAAATATAATAACATCTTTTTCATTAACAAACCTCTAAATAAATAAGTGAAAATAAATTATTTACAAAATTAACATACAATAGCTATTATATATTTATTTTATTAAGTGTATCTAAATATTATATTAGCGACATTACAAATTTAATATTTTTTTTTAAAATAATCAATTTTTTTAAAATATTTCCTAACTTTGAACCAATAAAAAAAAGGTCTTCGTACAGATATAAATTTAAAGAATCACTGACAAATAAAATTGCTGGTGTTTTTATTATTTTGTATTTTTCAAAAAGTCCACCTTTAAATTCTTTAAAAACATACCTTTAAGAACTATGAATATCAAAACAAAATGTACCTGCAAAAACATTTTCTTTA
>CAYUZZ010000123.1:0-6630 GCA_964449505.1 uncultured Hyphomicrobiales bacterium
TGCCATATACCAACTTATGCCAAAGGTAACGCTACAAAAATGTATTGGGATTGGTCCACTGCCGGAAAGCTGAAAAATGGAGAACCATATACGGAAGAAGACTCTATGGGAAACCATTCTTATATGTCTATCAAAGGTAATTTCAAATGGGAAAAAAATGTAAAACCAGACTATATTTGGTTTAATGGAACTGCCTCTCATTATTTAGAAGGCGACAAAATTAAGGATACAAGCAAACCATTAATATTAAATCAACTAAATGGTTCTTATGCTGATGATGAATCAAAAATCATCCCCGTAAAAATTCATACAGCAATACAACCTTACGACCCAATAAATCATATTCTGATTCAACCAAAATTGTATGCAGATGAAAAAGGTGAGGGTGCTTTCTGGAAAGATTTTGACTGGATAAAAGCATCAGAGGTTGGAATGAAAGATGCCCACCTTCCATTTAGTGGTCAAATTTCCTTTTTGGAAACTAAAATGTACTGGCCCGTTAATCACATGGTTGATTCTAAAGAAAACACTTTAAGCTGTGAAAACTGCCACACAAGAAAAGATAGCAGGTTAGCTGGCTTAAAAGATTTTTATATGCCCGGAAGAGATTCTTCATCTGTTGTTGACTCAGCGGGATTGTGGATAATGATTCTATCAATATTGGGAATTTTTATTCACGGTGGGTTAAGGATTTTATCATCACTTAAATCAAGAAAAGAGGTATCAAAATGAGTGTAAAACAAGTTTATATTTATAGGAGTTTTGAAAGATTTTGGCATTGGATGCAATCAATATTAATTTTTTTCCTGGGATTTACTGGATTCGAAATTCACGGCTCTTTCTCTTTCTTTGGATTTCGTGAAGCAGTAAGATATCATAATATTGCAGCTTATATGTTTATTGGATTAATAATTTTCGCAATATTTTGGCACCTTACCACTGGAGAATATAAACAATATATTCCAACTATTAAAAGCATAAGAGCACAATTAAACTTTTATATTTTTGGTATATTTCGCAATGCCCCTCACCCAACCAAGAAAACTGTACTTAGTAAATTGAATCCACTACAAAAACTTACTTATTTTGGATTGAAAATACTTGTAATTCCATTAAGCGTTACATCTGGATTATTGTATATGTTCTACCGCTATCCTGCTAAGCATGGAATTGAATCAATCAATATTCAAACACTGGAGTTCATTGCAATATTTCACACAATAGCTGCTTTATTACTAGTCATTTTTGTTATTACACATTTATATTTGATTACTACTGGAGAAACTGTTACATCAAATCTAAGGGCAATGTTGACTGGATATGAAGAATTAGAAGTTGAAGACACTGAAACAACTCATGAAAATGAAAATAAATTATCAACAAAACATTAGGAATAGAGGTTTTTATGGAAGAATCTAAATATATGAATCCTTATTTAGCAGGGGTTCTGCTTGGATTGTTGCTGATAGCAACAATTTACATTACGGGCAGGGGCTTGGGCGCAAGCGGAGCTATCAAGAGTTATACTGTTACAGCAGTTAAAACATTGGCTCCTGAACATACTGCTTCAACCAAATTTTACAAGGAATATAGCGCTGAGCACGCTGGTAGTAACCCTTTGATGAGCTGGCTTGTGTTCGAAGTGACGGGAGTATTGATTGGTGCATTCCTGTCTGGCTTAATGTCAAATAGACTTAATTTTAAATTGGAAAAAGGACCACATTCATCTACACAAATTAGAGTAGCAGGTGCATTGATTGGGGGATTACTTTGGGGTATAGGCTCCCAGCTGGGACGTGGTTGTACCAGCGGAGCAGCACTTAGCGGAATGGCAGTAATGTCGTTTGGCGGAATAATTACAATGTTCGCTATATTTGCGGGGGCGTATGTGTTCGCATACTTTTTTAGAAAGTTTTGGATATAATAAGGAGATAATCTTATGGGACCGTTAGTTCCGGATTTAATAAGTAATAACTTAAATTTTATAGTTGCTCTGGTAATCGGTATATTCTTTGGAGCTATCTTAGAACAAGCTGGATTCTCCACTTCAAAAAAATTGGTTGGTTTGTTCTATGGATATGATTTCACTGTTCTAAGAGTATTTTTTACTGCCGGTATTGTTGCGATGATAGGTGTTATGGCACTTAGTCACTATGGTTTGATTGATATGAATCTTGTATATATTAACCCTACATTTCTTTGGTCTGCCATAGTTGGAGGGTTAATTATGGGTTTAGGTTTCGTAGTTGGGGGATTTTGCCCCGGTACATCTGTCTGTGCTGCTGCCATCGGAAAAATTGATGCAATGATTTTTATTGGTGGAGCCCTTATTGGTGTCTTAATTTTTGCGGAAGCTTACCCTTTGTTTGAATCATTTTATAAAACTTCAAACATGGGCAATCCTACATTTTATAATATTATAGGGATTTCTCAAAGTTTGTTTGCATTTATTATGGTTTTATTTGCCTTAATTGCATTTTGGTTTGCTTCTATCGTTGAAAATAAATTAAATGGGATTAAAAAAGCTAGCATTAGATTTACGCCATATTATGTTGGTATTGCGTCTCTTGGCATTGTCATGGCTCTTTCAGCTTTCATCTTCCCCGACAGAAAGTCTTCATTAGTTAACATAACAGAAAATCAAAACTTAGTAAACACTTATCCAATTGAAATAATGACAACAGATGAATTCGCATACAGATTAATGGACGAATCAGATAATAAATTTCAGATAATTGACTTTAGAGACTCCAAAGAGTTCACTAAAATGAGTTTGCCCAAATCAACTTTGTTCACTGTTGACAATTTATCTGAAAAAGAACCAAACAAACTACTTTCATTAAAACATAAAATTAATGTGTTTGTAGCAGAAGATGAAATAACAGAAAGGAAAATGGCATTCATTGCAACTGAACTTGGCTATAAGCATATCAGAATATTAGCGGGAGGGCTTAAAGATTTCAGGAAAAATATCTTGAATTTCGAACTTATCCCTAATCCTAATTCTCTAGACGAGAAATATGCCAATAGATTTCGATCTAAAGCAAAGGAAATAATACCCATTCTAATAAAAAATAATGTATCTTCTGGACCAGTTCAGAAAAAGCAAAAAAGAGTAGTAGGCGGTTGCTAATTTATTTTAAATTACAATTTTGAAAATGGGGCAAAATATTATGCCCCATTTTATTTTCTGGAGTTAATGAAGAAATTTGTATCAATTTCAAAAAAAATATAAGTCAAATTTATTTATTTTGATTACAAACTATGCTTAATATGAATATTGGTGAATATGCAATGAATGTTAACACTAAAGATTTACCCACAGGAATTTATTATGTAATTTTATAATCTAAAAACAAAAAATTAACACAAAAATTGATTGTTAGGCACTAATTTATATTTAGGGGTTTGACTCATACACAAGATAATCGAACCCTTCTTTTTTATAAGACACATCATCAAATTTTTCACCATTTTAATTATTTTTTAAACAGGAATTTGGTTAATTCCAAACAAAGTATTATATTTACAATTAGATATTTGTCTAATTGACGGAATGTAAATAAAATGCGAAATAAAGTTGAAATTTTCAAAGTGATGTCAGAGTCAAACAGGATTCGAATTTTGCTTATGCTTTTGAAGAAACCATTATGTGTATGCGAGATTACTTCCATATTACAGCTAACCACAGCAACTGTTTCCAGTCATTTATCATATCTTCGCAAAGGAGGTTTTATTGAGGATGAGAAAGAAGGCAAATGGATAAATTATAAAATTTCCTCCAATATTAAAGACCCAATAATCAGCCATCTATTAAATTTATTGCCTGAATGGTTCTCCGATTCTCAAGAAATTATGGATGACTTAGTACAAGTAATGAATGTTGATAGATATAAATTAACATGTAATGGTAAGCAGAATAGTTTATGAAATGTTTCAAAATTATATTATTCTTGTTTTTATCTATAACAATAACTACTTCAATTGAATTATATAGTCAATGTGGATGTATGAGTGGTGCACCTGTTGGTGGATTAACACCAGTTGGTGGTACTACCAATATTGGAATTTTAAAAGAAGGTAATATTAGAGTTAGTTCTTTTGCTTTATATTCTAATGGAGATGAATATTATAATGGGGATAGTGGAGCAGAGCAAGGAATTCCGCTAAACTATAATAGCACATTTATTGGATTACTTGCAGGTTATGGGATTAATGAGGATTTTACTATTGATATTGAATTTGGATATTACTTAGATAAATCGCAAGATTTTGGGCTTTATAAATTATCGGGTTTTGGTTTTTCACATGCAACTCTGTATGGCAAATACAATTTAATCAATAGTCGGGCTAAAGAATTTGAATGGACAATCGGCATTGGAGGAAGATTGCCATTGAGTTTCAGTGAACAAAATTTACCTCAAAACATACAATCTTCTACTGGTGCTTATGGATTGATTGGTATATCATATTTACACCAAGGATTCCGTTCTCAAAATATACATTTTATTTTAGTTAATAAAATTGATTATAATTCCAGCAATAATTCGTTTTATAGATATGGTAACAGTTATTTAAATTCAATTTTTATAATAAAAAATATTATGGATATGTTAACTGGCATTTTTGAAATACGGAGTAATATAAGACAAATGGATGCTCAAAATGATTTGTTAAACGACAATTCAGGTTGGAATCTTTTGATAGTATCCCCCCAAATAAACTACTCTTTGAGTAATTTCAACTTCTCGTTATTTTATGATTATCCAATTTATAAGTATTACAATGGAACACAGCTTACAAATTCCAATTCATTTGGATTATCCTTAACATGGCAGTCTAATTTGTTAAAATATATTGATTAAGAATAAATAATAAGGAATTTTTGTGATGTCAAATATATCTCCAATGGAATTATTGAAAAATTTTGCTCCTGATTTTGCTAAAAATCAAATGGACGAGAAAGCTTTGTTGTTCGAAAGCCCTGATTACCAAAATGTACCAAATAAGTATAAATTACTTGTAGGTATTGCTGTTGCAGCGGCTTTAGGATCGGATACTTGCACCCAGATGTGGACAAATATGGCAAAACAAAATGGCGTTAGTAATGCGGAAATAATCGAAGTAATAATGGTAGCCCGCTATATGAAGCAAGCTACCGTAAATGATACTGTTGCAAATACACTCAAAATAATTTCAGAAAAATAGAGAGAAAATTATGAAAAAGTTATATATTTCTATAATAATTGTCATTTTGGCTTTGATATCTATCAGTTGTACAGAGAATACTACAAATACTATCGAACCACAAACAATCGACAAATCACTAAAAATCACGTTTATTGAACTTGGTTCGATAACTTGCCTTGCTTGCAAAGAAATGGAACCAGTACTTGATTCAATACGCAATAAATATGGTAGCCAATTAAATGTAAAATTTATTGATGTAATCAGGAATAGAATTGAAGCAGCTCCTTATAAAATTAGATTGATGCCCACCCAGCTATTGTTCGATACCTTAAATAATGAAATTTACAGGCACGAGGGATATTTCGCAGAAGATAGTATCCACATGTTTTTACAGTCCAAAGGGCTCAGGTTAATCAATCATTAAGAGGAGAATTGAATGTTAAAATATATTTTTGGTTCAGAATCATATTTTGTAAAAAATAAAATCTTGATTCCAATATTACTATTGCCTTTATGGTTTATTTTATACCATTATTTAGAACCATTAGCTAATACTGTAGTTTATAATGTATTTGGAATGGATCTAAGCTCTCATCTAACAGAAGCAATTAGGTTTTTTATTTTTGAAGTCCCAAAAGTATTAATGCTGTTAATACTTATTGTATTTGGCGTCGGAATAATCAGAAGTTATTTTTCACCAGAAAAAACTAGAAAGATATTGGAAGGCAAGCCCCTTTTTGTAGGTAATGTTATGGCAAGTTTACTGGGTATCGTAACTCCATTTTGTTCATGCTCTGCCATACCATTATTTTTAGGATTTGTAGAAGCAGGCGTGCCTTTAGGTGTTACTTTTTCATTCCTTATAGCTGCACCTTTGATTAACGAAGTTGCTGTGGTTCTGCTTTTTGGTCTTTTTGGCTGGAAGACTGCCGTTATTTATATGATAACAGGGCTAATAATTGCAATGCTGGCGGGTTGGGTTATGGGTATTCTAAAGCTTGAGAAGTATGTAGAAGAGTGGGTTTATGAGATTAAAGCTGTTAAAGCAAATTCCATTGATGAGGAATTATCTTTAAATGATAGAATAGACTCTGGGTTTGTAGCTGTAAACGACATAGTATCAAAGGTTTGGATTTATATAGTACTTGGTATTGCCGTTGGAGCAGGTGCACATGGTTATATACCAGAGGAATTTATGGCTAGCCTAATGGGCAAAGACGTTTGGTATTCTGTTCCTTTAGCTGTATTAATTGGAGTGCCTCTATATTCTAACGCTGCAGGAATAATTCCAATTGTGCAGGTTTTATTGGAAAAAGGTGCATCTCTGGGTACTTCGCTTGCATTTATGATGTCTGTTATTGGACTTTCTTTACCAGAAGTTATCATCTTAAAAAAAGTTCTAAAGTTACCCCTCATATTTACATTCGTAGGAGTAGTTGG
>CAYUZZ010000124.1:0-6596 GCA_964449505.1 uncultured Hyphomicrobiales bacterium
CATTCAATTGCTTTTCTATATTCGAATTTATCAATTAATTCTTGGCAAGGATTTACGAATTCTTCATAGTCATCTACATATTCATCATCTTCTTCATCATAACCTTCTTCTTCGAAGTCCATTTTATCCTTTACGTTAATTTTATAAATTCTTTCATAACTAGAACAAATTATCCAAATCTTCAGTTACCCATCTTGGTAAATCTTCATCCTTAATTTCTTCGCTCTTCTGGAATCCAGTTTTGTTTTGCCACTCACCATTTTTGTCTTTATGTGAATGAGTTGTAGCAATAGAAAATGTTGTTTTCTTGTGTTCCTTAAAATCCTTTGTTTCAGCATCATTACCCAAATTGCCAATTAAAGATGCTTGATTTAGTGAAAATGCCATTTTTGCCTCCTATGATTTCTATTCATTTTTCAGTCTTTGTGCCTTGGCGTTATAACTTGAGTATAACATAAATGAAAACAATTATTACTAGAAACCCAACTATATGAATTATTCTGTTAGTCTTTATTTCTTTTTTTACCAACTCATTTTGTTCTAATAGTAATTTCATTTTGCCTTCTAATATTTTCATATTCTTTGTTGCTTGTTCGTCTTGGTCAGTTAAGTGTTTTTCGGTTGCTTCGCTTAAAATGTCTAATTGTTGCTTTGCTTCCTTATGATTTGTGTCAAGAGTTGATTGGATAGTTCCTAACGATTGAACAATAATGTTGAAGTTTTGAGTTATGTTCGTCAGAGTGAGATTGATTGAGTTTATTGCACCAAAAATTTCAGAAAGTGTTTTTTGAAGATTGTCAAAATGTTTTTCTAAATCAATTTTCTCTAGTCGCTCTATTTGCATTTTGAGTTCATCGATTTTGTCTTGTAGGTTGTTTGATTTTTCCTCAAACCGTTTCAACTCATTTTCTAAATCTGCTCTTGTCTGTTCAATAAAGACTTTTTGTAAGTCCTCAAACAGTTTATAGAAGTCAGTATTTACAAGTCGTGTAATTTCTTTTTCAAACTCGTTTATTTTGGTCGTTAGTTCTTTCAACTTTGTTGTAAACAGAGTATTGCTGCCATCCAAATAGTTCTTTGTTGCTGTTCCCAAAGTGTTCGTGTAATCCTCTGATAGCTTTACAAGTTCTTGAAATTTTTTTTCGAAAAATTCTGGAATTCCTTCCGCGGTTTCTTTGAGTATTTTTATTTCTTGATACAACTTTTCAAGGTCTTTTAGTTTATCGCCCAAAGCTTTTACGTTCTCTTGAGACTGTTCTATTATTTCTTCGTAGTTAGGCATAATATTTCACCGTTAATTCCTGATTTTTATTGATAAATTTTTCAATTCCAAATATTTGCATTTTCAACAAAAGTTTAACTCTTATTAACTTTATATCTTTGAATGAAGGATTTTCTTCTTGAATGTTGCTATGCAACTTTTCAAAGTAGCTTACGAAAATAGGTTCAATTATTTCAAAATCGTTACCATGAAATATTTCATCCTTATACAAATTGTCAAAACCTAGTTCAAGTTCTGAGTTTGCTTCTGAAATGTAAGAATCGTTATTTACAGAATACATTGCAAAAGCTCTAAGTAAACGAAGCAACCATTCATTATTTAAATCGGTTTCGCTTAATGATCTTAAAATCTTTTTACATGAGCCCATCATATGTTTATAATTGTTTTGCTCTGTTCCATCAAGACGGGAAACTTCTAAATATTTATCAAGAATTACTTGTTTGCTCATTAGCTGTTCTTGGTAGTCATCCAAAAGTGAAAATGGCTGGCCACTAATTTTGAAACCTATTCTTGCGTACTTAGCATTAAAGTAGAAATAGATTTGTTCTTTTATGTAAAGATTTTGCTGAAACCAATCATCAACATAGTTCGGCTCCGTTATGCTTTTATTTAGTATAGATTCAATTTCGTCTGTAGCTCTCTTTCGTTTGCTTGCAATTTCTTTATATGAGAATTCTGCTAGGAAATAAAGACATTCAATGATGTTTTCTGTTAAAGTCGGTTTTACAAGTCGGCTATTAAGTTTTTCTATATTTTCTAATGCCGTATTCTCTGACAAGTACCTTCTCAAATATTTTTCAATGGTTTTTGTATATTCTTCAATGGCGTTAAATTTTCTGAAAGTGCAACTGTAAAGACTGTTCATATTGTAGTCAATCAAGTAATCTTCTAAAAATCCCATGCTGTGCATTCTGTATATCAATCTGCCTGTGTCGTTGCTTGTTTCTCTATCTCTGCTATAAACAAAAAGGAGTTTTGCTCTTACTTCTTCTGAGATTTCAGATAGTTCCTTAATGCTATTCTCCTCCAATAAGAAAAGAAAGTCGTTAAAGTCGTGTGACCACTTGTAAGCCTTTTTGATTACACTCTCAAATGTTGCTGTGAAATGAGGTGGATTGATTTCGTCTTGGGGATTTACTTCTAAAAGGTTACAGATGATTTCAGTTGAGTCAGGATACTTCTTTGTAGCTGTAATTATAAATTGGAAACTTTCATCCTTACAACTTCCAAAAGTATTTGCTAAAGTATCTTGGTTTTCAATATAAATCTTCTCACCATTTACGAGTTGAAATTCTTTTACCCTAAATAAGTTTAGGAATTGACTTTTCTCTGTATCAACTCCTTTGAAAGAACGTTCATGAAAATAGTCGTGAATGTTTCTGTCGTTATACTTCTCTATTAGGAATTCGTAGTGATTGTTAGTGTCTTTCTTTTTTAGATTATCTCTTAACTCGCTTATAGTTGCTGCTGGAAGATTATTGTATCTTGCTCCAGCATTGCTAAGCAAACTAAAATCTGTCAAGTCAATTTTGTTTATTGCTTCATCTAAAGTTGAAAATGAAATATCATCAAAAACATGTGCTTGGGCATTCCATTTTTTCTCAAACGCTTGTCTTATTGCTTTTCTTGTAAACTTATTTTGAATGATTATATTTTCTTTGTTTTCACTGAAGAATTTGTAAACATCAAGTTTTACATACTTTTTTTGGGAAATTAAAATATTGGCTTCGGATATTTTTTTATCTCTGCCTGATCTTCCTGCTTCTTGAACCAAACTTTCAAGCGAACCTGAATACACATAGTGATAGGTTGAACGAATATCTTTTTTGTCTATTCCCATCCCAAACGCTTTTGTGCAAACTATGTGTTGAGTTCTGTCCGATGTGAAGTTTTCAAAATGTTTTTGAACCTCTCTGCTTTCATCTTCCGTTTCGCTTGAATAGAAGAATCCTTTTGAATTTGAATTAAGATTTTGGTAAACAAAATCAACTCCGTTTGGATTTCCTCCTTGTCCTTTTACTGGACAAAAAACAATTGCATAAAAATCACTTTGAGTTTTAGCACTTAAATCAATCAGTTCTCCTGTTTGATTTTTGAACAAAATATTTTGATTGGGTTTTTCAATGTTGTCAAAATTATCATAGTGATGTTGCCATGATTTTTCAATAAGTGTTGTGTCATTTAGCTTTTGAAGATTAGAACCGAAGTTTGAAAAGTTACTGTTCAATTCTATCATTCTGTCTTTGTCTGTAACATCAATTACTCTAAAAAATAATTCAGGTCTGATTGTGTTTTCAATCATAATGATTGCATCAGCAACATCATCGTGTTGTATTTGCAATTCTCTTTCAATATCTGCCAACACATCAAACGAAGCGGTTGCAGTTAGTCCGATAAGTGAAACTGTTTTTTCGCTTTTTGTTTTGGCAAACCTTTGGGCGTTCTTGCCAAGCATTAAATATGTTGAACGAAAATCGTGCCCCCACTCTGAAACACAATGCACTTCATCAATTACGCAATAAGAAAAAGCTAACCCAAAATTTGAAATATCAATTGTCCGTATGATATTTCTGAAATCTTGCATCACAAATCTTTCTGGAGAAATAAAAAGAAACATTGTTTCTCCATAGCGTAAGTCAATTAGCTTTTTTACTTTTTGTTCTCTTGTTAGATTTGAGTTTATATAATCGCAACAGTCTATCCAGTTTTGTTTTAAAACTCTTACTTGATCTTCCATAAGTGATTTTATCGGGTCAACTACCAAACACAAACCTGGTTGTAAAAATGTTGCTAATTGAAAAGTCAATGATTTCCCACCACCAGTAGGAAGTAAACCAATAACTGGTCTCTGTTGCAATGCTCTTGAAATGATTGGAAGTTGTCCTTCCCTGAAACTAACTTTTCTGAAAATGTTTTGAATGAAAAAGTTTATATGACTTTTGTATTTGTTTACTGGAATATATGAACCATCGTCTTTTTTCTTAACTAATGATTTGTAGTGGAGCAAGTCCGCACAATAAACTCTTCTTGCTTTTCCAAATGATGTATCAAAGTAATGAGAGGAGCGAATTTTAATTGATTTATCGTTTTGAAAATCGCTTTCCTTAAAAATATTTGAACGCCTTAAAATAGAATGATCAAGTATGATATCAAAATTATTATGTTTAAAAAAACTTTCATCTTGTATGTTTGCACTTAAGTGTAACTTACTATCAATAACCCATTTTGAGTTTTCAAATATTGCAAATGAGATTTTAGGCAAAAACAATTTGTCTTTGTCATCCAAAATAGCATTGACATTATAAAACAATTCTTGTAAAGATTTAATTGCAATAGCACCACAAGGTAAATCCCTTTCAATAATTGCGATTTCAATTTTCTCTTTCTTGAATAGTTCTGGATGAACCAAAAGAAATTCAAGTATCGTTTTTTGAACTCTTGCAACAGCAAGCGGTATAAAGATCAAAGAATATTCTTGAAGATGTTCTTTAATGTCCTTCTCAAAATTGTTCTTAAAGTTTTTATAAATTTTTCTGCCTATTAACGCTTCAAAGTCTGTCGTATCTTCTCTGATAGTTTCAACTATAAATCGTATTGTCTCGAAATTCTCATCATCTGCAATTGCATCTCTATAAGCATCATAATATTTGTATTCAGAAAGTGTATGGTGCGAACCATCTATTTCAAATATTCTCCCAACCCTTTCATAACTTTTGGTATTCTCGTTCCAATGTAAGTATGGTGAAGTAAAACAGAAATCAACTGATTTACCTCCCTGGAGTTTGCTATTTATAGTTGAAAAATCTCTTTGAGATTGTAATATTTGCTTTAAGAAAGGATGCTTTTTAATAAACCCCCATTCTAAACTGCTTCCTAAATTTCCTCCATAGTTTGATTTACTGATTTCCAATTTTGGTTCAATAATGTGAAGTAACTCAAAAATGCTCTCATAGCTAATTAGTTTTGTTGAATTTGAAAAATCAATTTCAAACTCGTCATCACTTTGGGTGGTTAATCCTATTTCTGTAAACAATTTTTCCAAAATTATAGGTGCTCTTGTCGGCAAACCTCTTGTAATAACATTGTTGAGCGTAGCTAAAACAGAATTGAGGTTCTTAAAGTCTGGGTCATATTCGAAAGGAAACTCTACATCAAAAGAACTTGCTTGTTGTAATAAGCCATTGATTTGGTCAAGTTGTTTTTTGCCATTTGTTTCGTGCATATCCATATTTGCCCTAAAGTCGGTAACAACTTTTGCAATAGTGTCAACTATGTAACCTGCTTTAAACTGCATTGTCTTCTCTTTGTATGTATGCTAACATCTCAGCAAACTTAGGCATATAATACGAAACCTTACATATATCCCGAATAGCATTTGTCGAAACTATAGGTTAGTTATTTATTTTATTTGCTCATATTGTTAAGGTAATTATTTTCGTGTAATACAATGCTACATTTTTCTATCTAACGTTATAAGCTATTCCCTCTGTGCCTATATTAGTGAGACAAAAAACAATAAATAAATAAGGTAGGAAAAAGAGGGTGAAAAAGGAATGAAAAGATGAAAGAAACAGCATTAAACACAGCAAAAGAAATTGGAGATGAAGGAGTCCGTAGGACGAGTGAATCTCCAATTTCTATTGCATCAACCGAAGTAAAAGAGAAAGTTCAACGCAGAAGATTTACAGAAGCTTATAAGCAAAGAATCTTCGAGAAGGTTAATCAACTTCGTCAAGAAGGAGGAGGAAAAATAGGAGAATTTGTAAGAAAAGAAGGATTGTATTATTCGACAGTTCAAAAATGGGAGAAGTCTATTCTTTCTGATAAATCCAATAGTAAAAAAACTAATTCGGAGAAGCAAGAACTTCAAAATAAGGTTTCTGAGCTTGAAAAGAGGTTAAAGAAGACAAATAAGAAGCTAAAAAAGGCAGAAATGATAATTGAGATTCAAAAAAAAATTTCAATTTTAATGGAGAATCCTCTGAACAAATAAGTTCAAGAGATATAAGAATTACTATGATAAAAGAAAATCAAGATATACCAAAATCAGAATTATGCTCAGCTCTTGGGGTTCCAAGAGCAAGCTATTACAGAATTATAAATAAAAAATATAAACCAAAAATAAAGAGAAGTTCTTCTCGTAAACTAAGCCAAGATGAGGAAAACCGGATATATACTGTTTTGGTTTCAGATAGATTTAGAGATATGGCTCCTACAGAAATATTCTACACACTTCTTGATGAAAATATTTATTTATGCAGCACAAGAACAATGTACCGAATACTTACAAAAAACCAATCAAATATTCAGAGAA
>CAYUZZ010000125.1:0-6561 GCA_964449505.1 uncultured Hyphomicrobiales bacterium
ATGACATCAATTTCTCCAAATAGTATTTAGCTTTATCTTTGCCGAGCAATACGTTTGATTTATTTAGCGTATTTAACAATTCCGCACTAATTATTTTTTTGCCAGTCGTGCTATACTTTTTTTCAATTTTGCTAATATCTACATTTTGTTCTGTTCTAAAGATGATGGATTTAGAAGTACTAATTGAAAATGCAGCAAGCATTAAAAATATAAGAGCATATTTAAACATTATCAACCTTAAAAGATTCAAATAATATAAAGACTATTATAAAGTAAATTATGTTACATTTTTTTTATTTTTTGTAAATAATTATCAAAAAATCACATTAGCTAATCCTGGGTTTCAACTAAACACATATTTAAACGTCAACTACAAATTATGTTTTTTTAATTACACTTTTTTATATGAATTTTCTCAATCCGCTGGTTTTACTTGGAATGGCAGCTGCTGCTATTCCGCTTATTTTGCATCTTCTTAATCTGAGGAAATTGCAAACAGTGGAATTTTCGTCGTTGAAATTTTTAAAAGAGCTTCAAAAAACAAAGATTCGTAATTTTAAAATAAAACAAATTCTATTACTAATCCTGCGAACCCTGATAATAGTTAGCATTGTTATGGCATTTGCAAGACCTGCCATACCAACAGCACTTCCATTTTTCCAAACATACTCCAAAACAAGTGCAGTCATTCTATTAGATAATTCATTTAGTTTGGATGTTTCTGACGAAAGTGGCAACAGATTGAAACAAGCAAAATTATCCGCTCAGAGTTTAATAAATAATTTATCCGATGGCGATGAAACTGCTATAATAGAAATGTCCTCGATAGAAAATGCTGCTATTAATGCTTTTTCTAAAAATCCTGAATATTTAAGGGAGCGAATTAATAAAATTTCCGTTAGTAATGTGCCTGCAGATTTGAACCGTATGCTAAAGATTGCCGGTGATATGTCGGATTTTGCTGCAAATCTCAATAAATCTTTGATAATAATTACCGATGCTCAAGATAATATTTTTAGAGTAAGAAACAAGGACACTGCAAATTTACTGGGTAAGTTCAATAATGTTTTTTTTATAATTGTTGGCAAAGATTCCAAATCCGATATTAATAATTCATCATTAGATTCACTTAATATAATTACATCAATTTACAGCAAAAATAAAATAGTAGAGCTCGAGACAATAGTAAAGAATTATTCTAATGCAGAAGTCCGCGACGCAGTTGTCAGCATGATGTACGATTCGGTTCGTGTTGCACAACGTAGCATAAATATTCCTGCCAAAGAAAACAGATCTGTACCAATTGCCGCCCCCGTTCAGCAATATGGACCAACAAGCGTTACCTTAGAGCTGGAGAATGACGCAAATGAATGGGACAACAAGCGTTTTATGGGTTTTAATATTCCAGATAAACCCAAAATATTAATCAATGGCTCTACTGAATCTGTCCGTTTTATAAATACAGCATTAAAATCTGTATCTGAAAACGAAGAATTTGCAAAAATAGATCTCAATGATAATCAGAGGATGGCAACCATACCCATAGAATCTTATGATTTAATTATTATAAGTGGAATTGAATTAACTCCGAATGACATAAGCCGTTTGAATGATTATATATCTAAAGGTGGTAATGCTTTGTTATTCCCCAATAACGACGCAAATAATACTTCTGATTTATTAAAGGTTTTGGGCTTAGGCGGAACAACTTTGAGGGAATTTCCTCGAAGTGCAGCCCAAAAGTTTACAAATGTTGATAAAAATCATCCTCTGTTCGAGGGAGTTTTCAAATTGAATGACAATGATAACAAGAGTATCGAATCCCCAAATATATTTAAAATTATGCCCGCTATATCCGGCATTTCATTAATTGGAACTGCTGCTGGAGCTTTCCTTACCGAGCAGCGTATTGGCGATGGAAAACTCCTTTATTTGGCAGTAATTCCAGAAATGGCATGGAGTAATCTTCCTTTTACAGGTATTTTCCCTGCAATAGTTTATCGCTCAGTGATATATCTTACTTCTTCGCAAGATATTTCTACATTTGTAAATACTGGCGACCCTATAAGTATCAATTTGAATTTAAAATTTCAATCAGATAATTTTAAGATTATCGACCCTAATGGAAATGTATCATTTATCAGTCCTATTAAATTACCGGGCAGTATATCCCTTAATTTTCCCGGATTCACCATGCCAGGTGTTTATACCATTTACGACAGCAAAAATAAACTTGCCCAACAAATAGCAGTAAATTTTGACCGCAGTGAATCTGAGCTAAAAATTGCTGATTCTGACAAAATCAAAAATTTCTTAAATACTGTTCTCGGTAAAGATACTTCCAAAAACATCATAGATAATCATGTGGACTTAAAGTCCGAATTTGTCCGGGCGTCTATGGGTACTGAATTATGGCAGCTATTTTTGATACTTGCTATCCTCTTTGCTATTGCAGAAATGATTGTTCAGAGAACACTTAAAAAAGAGAGCTCTTTATAGTTTTTATATTTACTTTTTTTTAATAGATAATTTACAGGAAAAAAAATGTGGAATAATCAAATGTTTAGATTATTTTTTGTAGCAATTATCATTGTAACGCCTTTGGCAAACGCATTAGCCAATCAGCAGTTAATGGACGGCTTGGGCGAAGAAATGTTAAGAACAATGAAACAGCTATCCAAAGAAGAAATTACACCATATTATATAGCATATAATGTAACAACACTTAAAAAAGTTAATATTAGTGTCAGGAATGGGAAAATAACTTCCTCGAATAGCGACAAAAACCGTATTCTTGATATTGATTTAAGAGTAGGCGATTATAAATTTGATAATACCCATATCATTCGGGGTAATCCAATACAATTCAATTTCTCGGGCGGTGCTATCCAATTGCCATTAGACAATAATATAAATGGCATACAGAATATAATATGGAACGCTACCGACCGCAGATATCGTGCTGGTGTAGAAAGAATTAAAAAAGCTCAGACCAATCAAGCAGTCAAGGTAACAGAAGAAGACATATCGCCGGACTTTTCAATAGAAAAGCCTACTACCTATACAGGCGAAACAAAGGATTTTGAAGTCGATATTAAAAGCTGGGAAAATAAATTAAGAAAAATATCAGAAAAATTTATAAAATATCCATGGATATTGACAAACGCAATATATCTTCAAACCGAAATACAAGAACGTGTTTTTATTAACACCGAGGGTAGCAAAATGAGTTGGTACGAAACTAATTGCCGTTTGTTTGTAAATGCATCAACCAAGAGTGATGACGGAATGACACTGCCCCTATACAGAAGCTATTTCGCATTTACTCCCGATGGGCTGCCAACTGCAGAACTTATTGGTAAAGATATTGATGCGATGATTACTTTGTTGGGTAATTTAAGGAATGCACCAATGGCAGAAACTTACTCAGGTCCGGCTATTCTATCTGGTGAAGCTGCTGGTGTATTTTTCCATGAA
This sequence comes from uncultured Hyphomicrobiales bacterium, assembly GCA_964449505.1. Lineage (GTDB taxonomy): Bacteria > Bacteroidota > Ignavibacteria > Kapaibacteriales > UBA2268 > JBDHXE01. The sequence continues at coordinate 3,478 of CAYUZZ010000125.1, forward strand.
ATTTATGGGCACCGTGTGGAAGGTCATCGTGAAAAAGATCCCAATTCGAGCCAGACTTTCAAAAATTCTGTGGGCAAAGCAATTATGCCCGATTTTATTAGTATTGTGTTCGACCCCACAAAAAAAATACTAAATGGTACAGATTTAAGTGGATTTTACGAATACGATAATGAAGGCGTTAAATCGCAAAAAGTAACTTCTGTGGAACACGGTATTTTCAGTAATTTCCTGATGGGACGTTCTCCAATAGAAAACTTCCCTCATTCTAACGGACACGGCAGAAGTCAGGCAGGTTACAACCCTGTTTCGCGCCAGTCAAATTTAATCGTCGAAGCCGAGAGGCAAGTTAGTAATGATTCGTTAATTAATTTGCTTAAGGCAGAAATCATCAAGCAAAATAAAGAATATGGACTTTACTTCGAAGAAGTGTCCGGTGGATTTACATTTACTGCACGCACCATCCCAAATGCCTTCAACGTTACGCCACTGGTTGTATATAAGATTTTTGCCGACGGAAGACCCAAACAATTAGTTCGCGGTGTGGACTTCATTGGAACACCCCTAACTACTTTTAAAAACATTATTGCTGCAGCTAATGATATGGGAATTTTTAATGGTATTTGCGGTGCCGAATCTGGCGGAGTGCCAGTTGCAGCATGTTCACCAAGTTTACTAATATCAACAATCGAAGTACAGAAAAAACAAAAATCTCAGGCAAAACCACCAATACTACCAGCTCCGGCGGTAATTGAAAATTATTAATAAGGGAACAAAAACGATGAAAAAAATAGCAATATTATTTGTAATTTTAATTAATAGCCAGTTATTTGCACAGCAATTAGATTATAATAAGGAAGAAATATTCAGAGCGATGCGTGATGAAATGAACCGCACCATGAGTGAACTTAAATTAGAGAGCCTCCCAAAACCGTATTATCTAGCATATAAACTAAAATTGCGATATAGTGTTGGACTACGTTCTGTACTTGGTTCAATAGTAGATTCTAACAGCTTCAATTTTGCCAATATTAGTGTTGATTTGAGAATTGGAGACTATAAACTAGATTATTCCAATTTCTTTGATGTTGGGTTAGGATTCTTTGGTTCCTCCGACGATGAAGAAACCTTCAAGGGACGCCCCATTCCCTACGAATTGTCGTATAACACTATCCGTAGAGAATTTTGGTTGGCTAGTGATGCCGCCTACAAACAAAACTCTGAAATTTATTCTAAAAAATTATCTGTTATGCAAAGCCGTATCCAGAAAGATACAATTCCTGATTTTATAATGGTAGAACCCCAGAAAAATTATAACATTTACACTATACCCAAGTTTGATACAGGCAAATTTACCGACCTGATAAATAATTTAAGCAATACATTTAACGATTATCCTGAAATTGCATCATCAAGTGTTAGCATGGAATATTTACCCGAAATAACATTTTATATTAACAGCGAAGGAATGGAATATGTGGATACCGATTATTACACAGGGCTTGAAGTAGCAGCATTTACACAGTCTGACGATGGAATGCCCGTTAGTAATTTCTTCACTGCATTTGCTAAAAATCCAGACGAATTTCCTGCGATTGATTCTTTAAAAAAAGCCTCAGCAAACGTGGCAAAATTATTAACTCAGACTAAAAATTCTGCCTCACTTGACGAACCTTATTCCGGTCCTGTATTATTCAAAGGACAGGCAGCTGCAGAAGCATTAGCTCAAGTATTTGCCCCACAATTGATTACTCTTAGACAGCCTATGTCCGAAGGTGGCATTCAATCAGATTCGAGGGGTGCCCTATTTCAGAATAAAATTGGGGGCAGAGTATTGCCAGAATTTATCTCACTTAAAGCAATTCCAACTATTAAGCAATTCGGAGCGACACCACTTCTTGGATATTTCGAAATTGAAGACGATGGATTGAAAACTGCAGATGTTGATATTGTAAATAAGGGTTACCTTAAAAACCTTCTTTCCGAGCGAATTCCTACTCGCAGAGTTAAACAAAGCAATGCACACAAAAGAGGTGGTGCCGCAATGTATAGCACTCTACAACTAATTTCAGATAAATCCAAAAGTGCTGATGACAAAAAATTAATTGCTAAGATGATGAAATTGTGCAAAGATAGAGAATTGCCATACGGAATAATTGTTACTAAAATATTAAACCAAAATATAATGTTTACCACCCTATACCGCACTTCAAACGGTTTGCTGCAAATTCCACGTGGCGATGGAAAATTGGCTGTGGCAGAAGGATATAAAATATATCCAGATGGAAAAATGGAACTTATTCGAGGAGCAGAAATTCTTAATTTATCCCCATCAAATTTCAAGGATATTATCCAAACGGGCAAAAGTAATTATGCACTTAACTTGTTGGCACCGTCTGTAGTTTCATCATTTATAAGCGGTGGCGACCAATACGTGGGTGCAAGTATAATTACACCCGACCTGTTATTTGAAGATGCAGAGGTGAAATCAATTGAGGGCTCGTTCCCCAAACCACCCACTTTGGAAAATCCAATAACTAAGATTAGCAAATAAGTTTTTATTCGTATTTTTATACTTTGGTGAATTAATTTTAAAGAGATAAATGGAAAATCAAAAAACTGAGGAATTCTCTTCATTTCAATTGATGGTACTTATTGTCAGACACAGAGTATTTGTGCTTTCGATAACTGCACTTGCCACTGTGGCTGCTGTTGTAATATCATTCTTCTTCCTTGACAACGAATACAAATCTACTGTTAATGTCGTGCCCCCCCAATCTCAAGATGGATTGCAGGGCTCGTTGGCAGCAATTTCTTCAACACTAAAAGATATTGGATTAAGCAAACTTGCCGGTAAAGGTGCTTCCGAAAACTACAGTTTTATAGTTATTCTAATGAGCCGCTCGGTGCTTGATAGCCTAATCAGAGAATTTGATTTGATTAAAATATATAAAGCCAAAAATAATTCCATTAACGAAGCCCGCCTTTTACTGGAAGAAAACCTCGAAATTTCCTACGAAAAAGATGGAAATTACTTTATTAGCATTTGGGACAAAGACCCCAAGCGCTCGGCGGCGATGGCTAACA
>CAYUZZ010000126.1:0-6542 GCA_964449505.1 uncultured Hyphomicrobiales bacterium
AGAGAAATGATGAAAAAAAATATTTTGTTTCTCAAGTTCGGGGAATATTTTATTGGTAAGAATTTCTTCTTGGTTTTTGTAAATAGGTAATAGCCTTTTCCTAATCTCAATCAATTGAGCTTGAGGAGTTATTCCATCATAAGATAATTCTACAATATCTCCTGCAACCTGACTTTTGAGGCCAGCCACTCTAATCATAAAAAATTCATCTAAGTTAGAGCTAACTATAGCACAAAACTTTAATTTTTCTAGTAAAGGCTGGCGTGGATTTTCGGCTTCGGAAAGAACTCTTCTTTGGAATTCTATCAAGCTTAGCTCTCTATTGAAATATAAATCGGGGGATTCTAAAGATTTATCCGATTTCAAATCTGGTGCGTCTATATTATCGTGTGTTTGCATTTTGAATAATTTTTAATAAAAAAGAATGCAACATAATAAAAAAGAATAATAAATAAAAATGGTATAATTATTGTTTTGTTTAATGTGGCGGAAAGAGTGGGATTCGAACCCACGGTACCGTTACCGGTACACACGCTTTCCAGGCGTGCCAGTTCAACCACTCCTGCATCTTTCCGTATGGCAGATGCAAAAGTAATTAATTTTTTGTGAATTTTAAAAGAGTTTTTAATAAATGTCAAACAAAAGAAGAGAATTCTTTATAAGTAGTGGAATAGTAGGGCTCAGTTTTCTATTGTCGAACACCATAAAATCAAAAGCACAGGATACTAAATCAGATGCATTTGAAGAGGCAGTTAATCAAGATTTTATTGTTGAAAATGCCAAAAATAAAATCATTCCTTTTGGAATAAAACCTAATGATAAAATTGCTATAACTGCACCTGCCAGCTCAACAAGTCTATTGGAGATAACCCCTACGATAAAATACTATAAAAATGCAGGGTGTCAGGTGGTGGTGGGCGATACCATATTGAAACAGAAGAATCAATTTAGATATCTGTCGGCTCCAGACGAAGTTAGGGCTGCTGAATTTATGAATTTTATCAATGATGATAGTATTAGGGCTATTATTTGTGGGCGAGGTGGTTATGGTGTTTCTAGAATTTTAAGATACTTGGATTTTGAAGTTATAATGAAAAACCCTAAAGTGATTATGGGATTTAGTGACATTACTCTGTTGCTGTTGGCGATTAATAAAATGACAGGAATTATAACTTATCACGGTCCAGTTGCGTCACAAGGTGTTAATATGTTTACATCAAATAATCTAAAAAATACAATATTTGATAATAAAAAAAGGACCTTAGTTAATTCCTTAACTAATATTAAAGTCATTAATAGCGGTATTGCGAGTGGTGAAATCGTTGGGGGCAACTTGACTATGATTTGTGCCAGTCTGGGAACCCCATACGAGATTGACACACGTGACAAGTTATTGTTTATCGAGGATGTTTCCGAACATGCCTATCAGGTTGACAGGATGTTGATGCAATTAATTAATGCCGGTAAAATTCAAACTGCTAAAGCTATTATATTTAATGGTTTCAAAAATATAAATTCACGTAAACCCTTTTTCCCAAATAAAGGATTCACAATTTTAGAAGTTATCGAACAACTTATAAAGCCATTTGGTTTACCTTTAATTCATAACTTCGAATTTGGTCACGAAGACAATATGTACATATTGCCCATTGGAATTAATGCAAAAATTGATACCGAAAAAAAAGTTTTTGAATTATTGGAAAATCCAGTCGTATAATAAAATAATGTAACAAATTAGTAGTTTTATTGTTATGTAGAAGAATTAAAATAAAATTTGGAGATTTAAATGAAGAAAATTCTTACCATTTTCCTTGCTACAATTATATATGTATATCCTTACTTAATTTTTTCGCAAAATTTTAACGTTTCAGAAGTTGATGCAAGTAGATATCCATCTGTTATTGCAAATTTTTCTGCTTTCAATGCGATGGGAAATCCTTACTTAAACCTTACAACCAATGATTTCGAAGTAAGGGAGAATGGGCTTTTAATTCCTTCAGAATTGGTCAATTTACTTTGTAACACAGATGCCCCATATAACGTTGTAATAGTAGTTGACAAAAGTTCTTCAATGGCCGACGAAGTTGATGGTCAGGTTAAATGGGATTGGGCAAGGGAAGGCGTAATTACTTTTGTTAATAATGTCCCGTTGGGCGATAGCTCAAAAATGGCTTTAACTACTTTTTCTGGTAGAGCTGATATATTATGCCCATTTACTGGTGATAAAAAGGAAATATTAGACTCCTTAGCAAAAATTCCAGATATTTATGGTGGTACTAACTTTAACGTAGCTTTTCTTGATGAATTTGCAGGAGCTATAAATTTACTTAAAGATAAGTCGCCCTATTATAAGAGAGCCATTGTTTTTCTATCAGATGGCGAACATTCTTCCATTACCGAACCATTAAAAACAGACTATATAGTTCAGCAGCTACAGGATTACAACATTCAATTATTTGCCGTTACCCTTTTATCAGGCAAAAACTCTGATTTGGAGACTATGGCAAAACGTACAGGTGGTTATTATGATTTTGTCAATACTAAAACTCAACTCAATAATCTTTATAAATCTTTTGCAGAATCCCTGAAATTCCGTCAACAATGTTTGCTTGAATGGAAAAGTCCGGAGATATGCGATGATAATGGAACCTACAGACAAGTATCAATTAAGTTTAAGACTTTAAGTAAGACAGTTGTTAAAGATTATAGAGCTCCGTATTCAAGTATAGTTTTTATTGAAGTTCAACAACCTCAATATGATTTTGATAATCCTAATTTGGGTAGTTTTGTAGATAGAGATATAATTATAACGCCCCGATTGAGAAGCTTCACGGCTTCTGACATTAGGATTGTTCCTTCTGGGTATTTTGAGATCATTGACTGGGGTGATGGCATTGGTAATCCTCCAAACTACGATTTAATTATGCCAGTGGATATACCAAGAACCATAAAAGTAAGATTTACACCCAAAGATGTAAAAAAGTCAAGAAACGGTACCTTGGTAATCGATGGACTTCCCTGTCCAAAGGAAATATCTTTAACTGGTGGCTATCATAAAATTCAAATTACTAAACCTCTTAGCGGAGATTACGCTAGTATTTGTGATTCCCTTGATATTGAGTGGACAGGACAGGAACCTAATTCTACAATGGATCTGTATTACTCAACCAATAATGGAGTATTTTGGAATAGTATTGCAAAGGGTATTATCGGAAATACATACCGATGGTTATCACCACTCGAAAGTACTAATTTAAAAATTAAAATCGAAACAAGTGCAGGATTTGAATATCAATTTGTTAAATCTTCTGGTGGTGTAAATAATGATTTTGTTACATCAATAAATGTTAATCAAAATGGGCTTTATTATTATCTAAGTGGGTATTACAATAACTCTATTAAATTAGAAAATACAACTTTGACAAGTAGGGGGAAAGAAGATTTCTTCTTAGCCAAATACGATAGTGATGGTAACTTAATTTGGGCAAACACTGGAGGGACTATAAATTTTGATGACAGAGCCTATGGTATAACAACTGATTATTTGGGTTATATTTATATAACAGGTATCACTTACAAAGGAATAAGATTCGATAATTCAACTCCTATACTTTCAAAGGATAATACTGCATATATGTTTATTGCTAAATACAATCCTCAGGGGCAGTTTGTCAATTCTGCTTTTATTGGTGCAGTTCCTGACTTTGAAGATTTTAATGCTGAGGGTAGTAAAATTAAATTTGAATATAATGTCGGTGAGCAACCTAAAATTTATATAGAAGGGCTTTATTCAGGTGAATATACCGATTATGCTCTCGGGGTTATACTGCCACTTACGGGCATCCAAAAAAAATTCACTGCTGTTTATAATCAAAATTTAGAACTAACTGACCTTTTCCAAGGTAGCTTAAATGTAACGGGTTACTCTAATTTGACTTTTAATTTTCGAGGCGAAACTTTATATGCTACTGGTAATTTCATTGGTACAAAAAAAATCGATAAATTCAACATTGCCAGTAATGGACTTTCTGACTTTTGGGTTTCCAAATATACTAAAATTCCAACTTCTTTTGATATTTCGGGTGAATTTTCTATAGTTAGGCAAGCACCTGATTTTACATACCATTTGTACGATTTTGGTGATGTTGTATTTGGTGATAGCGTTGAGACAATTCTTACTAAAAGATTATTTAACCCATATAATATACCTGTCAAAATAACTTCATATTTAATTGATGCTATTGCAAATGGAGATCCTAAAAATGACTATACCCTTGTCAATGATTTAACTGATTATACAATAGCGCCCATGGATTCAATCGATTTGATTATAAAATTTAAACCTAATTATACAGGTCCTCGTGATGCTTGGATAGATTTTTATTCTGATTGTTCGGAACCAATAAGGTTTACTCTGAAAGGTAACGGAGTATGTGGTGGTAAATCCTTGGATTTGTATGATTTTGGCGACCAAAACCTAAATAAATTAAGAAAGGATACCATAAATTGTGCATTTGTTAACATATCAAATGTAAAATTAGTTGTTTCGCCCAAAATTAGAGGAACTAATTGGAGCGAGTTTTCTATCGAAATACCTGATTATTATACTGTTTATAATGGTAAAATTACAGTTAACCCAAATGATTGTTTAGATTTAATTGTTACATTTAACCCAAATTCATTTGGTGAAAGAACCGCAAATGTTAATTTTTATGTGGAGCAACCTTGTAAAAATTCTATTATGTTATTAAAAGGTAATGGTATATCTTCTGATGTACAAGTTAGTTCTTTCGATTGGAAAGAAAGACGCGTAAAAGGGGTTTATCCATCTACTATTAAATTGTTTAATAACAGTAACGGTACTGAATTACTGGATAGTATAGTTTTTGAAAAAATGCCCGTGGATGGAGAATTTTCTTTTGTTTTTGATAAAAATAATCTGCCTGCTCAGATTCTTCCCAATTCCACAACCAGCATTCCTGTTAGTTTTAATCCAAAAGATGAAGTTTCTTACGAGGCAACATTGCTTTTCTATATAAATTCAAGATTTGAACCATTAAAAGCAAAACTTACTGGTGCTGGCATTTTACCAAAATTAACCACTACTTGGGATTGCGGTGAACGTATTCAGGTGGGCGAATCAACCATTGCTAATCTTAAGTTATTCAACCCAAGTACATCATCTATCTTGAAAGTTAAAGAGATTAGTTTTGAAAGTGATTTACCGGAATTTAAGTGGCAAAATGGAAGCAACCCGATTGACTTGGAAATTGGCATGGAGTCTGATGTTACAATTCCTGTCATATATTCTCCTACACAAAATAGTACGAATTTAAATACAATTAATATTTTGGCTGATGATTATGATGGCACTTATGTTGACGAGTGGAAGTTAACCAAAGTAATTACAAATTGCGATGGTATTGAATTGGATTATCCTAAATCATTTGATTTCGGAAATAATTTAATTTGTTCAAACAATGAAAATGAACTAACATTCAAAAACTTGAGTAAAGACATTGATATTGAATTGGATATTCCTGCTTCTACCTTTTCCAATAACCAGGATAACATATTTTACCTTCCTGATTTAAGCAAAATTCTTCTTAAGGGAGGAGAAGCTACAATATTAAAAGTTAGGTTCGAACCTAAATTACCTGGAAATTATTCTACTGTTTTACAAATTCCCAATTCTTTGAATTTTCCAATTGCTATAGATTTAAATGGCAAATCTGATATTGTTTATCACTCAAGTATTAAAGATAAAATAACAGTCGATGTAGGTGCTAATTTCACTTTTCCAATCGAAACCGAAATCCCAAATCTACAAAGTAATTCTGTAAATCAATTAAATCTAACTATTTTGTATAATCCATTTGCATTACAATACAAAGAGAACTCTCTTAAATCTACTCTATCTAACTGGAACTGGAATAATATAAATTATATTGGTAATGGCAAGTTAGAAATTCAAGGGACAGGAATTATTCCTGACAATGGTAAGGTAGAATTATGCACAATAGAATTAATTTCTCTTCTAAATGATATACATTCATCGGATGTAGATATCATTACAAGTTACGAATGTGCACAGACAGTGCAACATTTATCTTTAATCGATATTAATCAGGTATGTTTTAATGATAATCGTATTATTTACCGTCAATCAAATTCGCCCTTTGTGTTGAAGGATATTGCACCCAATCCAATTAATAGCATCGCAAATATCGAGTTTGGTATAGCTTTTGATGTTTACACAAGCATAATACTTTTTAACTCAATAGGGGAGAAAGTGCTTGTTATAAACGAAGGCGAGTTACAGAATGGCAATTATGAATATCAACTAAATACTGGTAATCTCCATTCTGGTGTTTATTATTTAAATATGAAAGCCGGTCCATTTTCTGAAACTAAAAAATTACTAATAATTAAATAATAATCGGTAATTTAAACCTTACATACTGTTATATAAATAGTGTGTAAGGTTTTTTAATTATCTCAGGAATTCTTTTTGTTTGGCAAAGTAATTGAAAAAGTAGTAC
>CAYUZZ010000127.1:0-6461 GCA_964449505.1 uncultured Hyphomicrobiales bacterium
CTAACTGTTTTAATTTCAGTATTGCAAGAGGATTTATTCGAAGAAGTTTTTGTTTTGTCGCAAGCATAAGAACTTGTTGCTCCCAATACAAAAACTACTAATAAAGTTGCGGTGAAAAATTTTAGTTTGGTCATAAGAACTCCTATAATTTATTAAAAAAACAATTTTAAAAAAACTAATTAAATGATAAATAGCACCTAATTATTATTATAGACAAATAAAAAGCAAAAAAGTTACAAACAATTTTGCTTAATTTAAGATATTTTAAAATTGAATCTTTAATTGATAGTATCCTGACCAGCTTCCCAATTACATGGAGTTAATTTTCCGGTTTGCAAAGCGTTCAGTACTCTTAAAACCTCATTACAGCTTCTTCCGACTGCTTCAGGGTGTATTACCGAGTAAACTATTGCACCTTCGGGATTGATTAAGTAAAGACCACGTAAAGCGTATCCTGTTTCATCTTTGTAAATCTCGAAATTCTTAGCTACATTGCCCGTAAAATCAGCAAGCATTGGATAAGGAAGCTTTCTAAGTCCAGGATGAGAAGTTCTCCATGCTAAATGTGAGAAATGACTGTCTGTAGAAGCTGCAATGACTTCACAATTTAAATTTGCAAATTCTTGATAGTGTTTTCCAAAATCTTCAATTTCTGTTGGACAAACAAAAGTAAAATCAAGTGGATAAAAGAAAAGACATACCCATTTGCCTATATAATCATCATTCTTTAAATTGATAAATGCGTTGTCGGGACTAAATTCTGTTGCATCTCCACCCCGCAAAGCGATACTCTCGAAAGAAGGTGCTTTTTTACCTACTAATAGACTCATTACTACTCCAAAATTATTGTAAAAAAAAATATATAATTGTTTAATTGCAATTCATATTTTGATAAATCGTGAATTTAACAAAATTATTTCAAAAATTTCAAAAAGTATATGGCAAAAATTGAAGAGAAGAATGGTAAATCGTTAGTAATAGTAGAATCACCAGCTAAGGCTAAGACAATAGAGAAGTATTTGGGTTCCGACTACATAGTAACGTCAAGTATAGGGCATATACGTGATTTACCTAAAAAGAATTTATCAATTGATATAGAGCATGGATTCAAACCCTTATATGAAGTATCTGCTGATAAGAAAAAATTAGTAGCTGAACTGAAGTCGATGGCAAAGAAAAGTAGTGAGATATTACTAGCGACCGACGAGGACAGAGAAGGGGAGGCGATTGCTTGGCATTTATCTGAAATTTTAGGGTTAGATGCATCGAAAACTAAAAGAATTGTATTTCACGAAATAACAAAAAAAGCAATTTCCGATGCTATTCAAAAGCCTAGATTTTTGGATTTGAACTTGGTAAATGCACAGCAAGCCAGGCGTGTTCTTGATAGATTGGTTGGTTATGAGTTATCGCCAGTTTTATGGAAAAAAGTACAACGTGGTTTATCTGCAGGTAGGGTGCAATCGGTTGCTGTAAGGGTGATAGTGGATAGGGAAAAAGAAATTGAAAACTTTGTACCCGAATCTAACTTTAGATTATTAGCTGAATTTCTAACTGCAGAAGGAAAAAAATTCTCTGCTGAATTAAAAACAAGATTCAAATCACTTTTAGAAACAGAACAGTTCTTAAATTCTATTATTAAATCTGAATTTAAAGTAAGCGACATAAGTATCAAACCGGGTAAAAGAACTCCATCGGCACCATTTACTACATCAACCTTGCAGCAGGAAGCAGCAAGAAAACTTGGGTTTTCTGTTAAACAAACTATGGTGGTTGCACAGAAACTTTACGAGTCTGGTAAGATTACCTATATGAGAACAGATTCACTTAATCTATCTGAGTTTGCTCTTGATATGTCACAGGAAGTTATCAGCAATGAGTTTGGTAGTAAATATCATAAAAGAAGAAAGTATATAACAAAAGATGAGAATGCCCAGGAAGCACATGAAGCTATACGACCAACAGATTTTAATGTTAAGACTATAACCGGCGACAAAAATAGTACCCGTTTATACGATTTAATTTGGAAAAGGGCTGTAGCAAGCCAGATGGCGGATGCTGAATTGGAAAAAACTGTTGTCTCGATTACAATCTCAAATTCTAAAGAAATTTTCCAAGCTAACGGTGAAGTTATTAAATTTGACGGATTTCTTAAATTATATCTGGAAAGCAGTGATGATGATAGTACAGATTCGGACTCTGATAAACTCCTACCCAAAATGCATAAAGACGAGCTTTTGAATTATGATAAGATAAGTGCAAAGGAAGCATTCAAAAATCCGCCTGCCCGATATTCTGAGGCAAGCTTAGTTAAAAAACTTGAGGAAATGGGAATAGGAAGACCCTCAACTTATGCTCCTACAATATCTACTATTATTGACAGGGGTTATGTTCTGAAAGAAGATAGAGAAGGCAAGATCAGAAGCATTTATGTTGTAACTTTGGAAAATTATAAGGTAACAACTGAAACTAAAAGTGAAAATTATGGCACTGAAAAATCGAAGTTATTCCCTACGAGTATAGGAATAATTGTTACTGATTTTCTTGTAAAGCATTTCAAGGATATAGTTGATTTTAATTTTACTGCTAAAATAGAACAGGAATTTGACGAAATCGCAACTGGGCATAAGATATGGAATAAAATGATAGAAGATTTTTACAATCCTTTCAAAGATACTGTAGAGAAATCGAATGATATTAAAAGGTCTGATGCTGTCCAGTCGCAGTTATTAGGAATAGATCCAAAATCAGGGAAACCTGTTTATGCAAAAATGGGTAGATTTGGACCAATGCTCCAATTAGGCGATGGTGAAAATGATGAAAAACTAAAATTCGCTTCCTTACCCAAAAGCCAATTATTTGACCAAATTAATCTCGATGAGGCTTTAAAATTGTTCGACTTACCACATTTAGTTGGATTAACTCCCGATGGATTGGAAGTACTGACACAAAAAGGTAGATTTGGACCCTATATTAAATGTGGATCAACATTTGCTTCAATATCAGATGAAGAAATCTTTACAATTAGTTTAGATGAGGCAATTGCTAAGATAAACGATAAAATAATTGCAAAAAATAACAGTATAATACTTTCCTTTGAGCAGAATGAAAATTTGAAAGTTTTAAAAGGAAGATTTGGACCATACATTAGCGATGGAAATGTTAACGTCAAAGTTCCCAAAGGTTCAGACCCAGCAGCACTTACTTATGATGAATGCACAAAGTTAATTGAAAACTCTGGTAGTAAAAAAACTTTTAAATCCAATAATAAAACTGTAAGCAAAGTATCAACAAAAACTGCAAGTAAAACAAATACTAAAACAAGCCCCAAAGCAATTGCTAAGGCTGGAAAATCAACGAAAACGGCAAAAAAATAGGAATTCAACTACAACAATTTGTATTTGACTTAAAATATCAGTAAATTAGGTTATATATTAAGGACATTTTTATAAATATGGAAAAAATATGAGTTTAATTGAATTATATAAAACTGAAGAAATAAGCACATGTATTATGTGCGGTGACGAATTAGAGCTATTACCCAACCCAGTTAATACCATGTGTGATTACTGTGGTAGAAAAACTAATATTAGCCACGAATGTAGAAGCAGTCATTATATTTGTGACTTGTGCTACCACCTGAGTGCTCATGATTTGATAAGTGAAACCTGTCTGAAGTATGCTGGCATAGACCCTATAGAACTTGCTATTCAGATAATGAACTCACCCGTTATCAAAATGCATGGTTCGGAACATCACTTTATCGTTCCTGCCGTGCTTCTTACTTGTGCTTATAACCTAAAAGGATTAAGACATAGGTTAGAAGATAACTTAGGGTTAATTTATGAGAGAACTAAAAGCGAAACTTCTACCTACTGTACTTTTAAAGCAGGCACTTGCGGAGCCGCATTTGGTGCTGGCGTCTTTTTATCAGTCTTTAACGATAGAACTGCTTATTCGGAAGATGAATGGTCTGAAGCTAATCATATTATCTCTGAAAGCTTGAAACGTGTAGCCGCAAGTCCAGGACCGCGTTGCTGCAAACGAGATACTTATCTTACTATTTTAGCATCTATTGATTTTCTGAAAGAAAAATACTCTTTAGAGTTGCCAATTTCTAACCCTAAATGTACTTTTTCATTAAGAAATAAAAATTGCGGCAGGGAAGAATGTGAATTTTATAATTTATCGAATACATTGGTCTAAATATTTATGGTGAGCCGGTTTTCAATAATCGGCTATATCATTAACAAGACGAAACCATTGTCCCCATTCTATTTTTAAAAAATACTATTATAAATACAAGGATTTAGATGCTGAAATTAGGTAAATTTGAATTACACTCCATAGATACAACAGTCTTTGCTCTTGATGGTGGTGCCATGTTTGGAGTAGTTCCTAAAAATATATGGTCAAAAAAATATCATCAGGGTGATGAACAAAATAGAATTCCGTTGGCTGCAAGACCACTGCTTATTGTAACTGATAACAAAAAAATCTTAATTGATACTGGCAATGGCACTAAGTATTCTGAAAAATTTCAATCAATTTATTCTATTAATATAGTGGAATCTGATATTGAGCGTGCTTTATCGAAGCAGGGATTTAATCCAGATGAAATAACGGATGTAATATTAACCCATTTACATTTTGACCATGCAGGTGGGGCTACAAAATCTATAAATAACGAGATTGTACCTGTTTTCAAGAATGCCAAATACTATGTACAGAAAGATCATTATAACTGGGCTATGCATCCAACAGATAAAGACAGAGCTTCATTTATGAATGAGAATTATGTCCCGCTGTTTGAATCTGGGATGCTTGAATTAATTGATGGAAATGGTGAGTTATTTCCTGGTTTCGAGCTAATAAATACTTTTGGTCATACTAATTCTTTACAGTTAGTCAAAGTAAAATCAGAAAATCATAGTCTATTATATTTGGCTGATTTATGTCCTACCACTGCACATTTAAATTATGCTTTCAGTATGGGATATGATAACTTTCCGCTAACTACCATGGCAGAAAGAAAAAAATTATTACCACAGGCATACGAAGAAAATACAATTCTGTTTTTCGAGCATGATGCGTTTATTTCAGGAGCAAAATTAAAGGATAGTGCTAAAGGATTTGAAGTTGGTGAAATAATTATTATATAAATGGTTATGGAATTTATTGAAAAAATAGGAAAAAAATACTTATATGTTTTTGATTCGAAAAACTTATTTGAAAATAAAGGAATAAAAATTCAATTTCCTGATGATGATGATTTCCAATTGGCACTCTTTAGGATTGAAGGAAATTTATACTGTTTGGAGAATATTTGTCCTCATAGGCATGCCGACCGAATATTTGAAGGAATAATTAAAGATATGACCGTTACCTGCCCGCTTCACGGTTGGACATATTCCATTAGAACGGGTGAGAATATGAATAAAAGGCAGGGTTTAAAAAACCTTGTTCATTACGAATGTTTCGAGTTAAATGGCAAAATTTATGTAGAAGAACCATCATTCAAAATTCCTAAATGGCGAAGGAATGAAGATTAATTCATTGCAAAGTAATTTAGTCATAAAAGCTAAGGAAATTGGTTTTACCGATATAGGTTTTGCCAAAGCAGATATTCTAAATAGCGAAATTGAAAATTATAAAAGCTGGATAGATATGGGCTATAACGCCGATATGAAATGGATGGAGAATAATCTTGATAAAAGAGCTAATCCTGAAATCATTTTACCAGAAATAAAATCAGTCATTGTAACAGCCCATTCCTATTTTACAGGTATTAAACATAATTCAAATACTGGCAAAATATCAAGATATGCATGGGGCGATGACTATCATAAAGTAGTTTTAGAAAAGTTAAAAGTATTAGAGCAATTTTTAATCCTGAATGTTTCGGATATAAAACTAAAATCTTACGTAGATACAGGTCCAATTCTGGAAAAGCAGTGGGCAAAAAAGGCTGGGATTGGTTGGCAAGGAAAAAATAGCTTAATTATAAACAGGGGATATGGGTCTTATTTTTTTATCGGTATTATTTTTACAAATCAAATATTTGAATACAGTAAACCAGAAATCGAAAGTTGTGGATCTTGTAACAAATGCATCAACCATTGTCCTACTAATGCAATAATTGCAGATAAAATAGTTGATGCTAATAAATGTATTTCATATTGGACAATTGAAGCAAAGCCAGATATTCCTTTACCTTCTGAAATTACGGACAATCTTAGTGGCTGGAGTTTTGGTTGTGATATTTGTCAAGAAGTATGTCCTTGGAATAAAAATAACCCAATTATTACACATGATAATAGCTTTTATCCAAGAAACAATATCACAAATTTACTAATAGAGGATATTGAAAATATAAGCGATGAAGATTTTCGGGAAAAATTTAGAAATAGCCCAATTAAAAGAGCAAAATTAGCTGGGTTGAAAAGAAATATAATACACAA
>CAYUZZ010000128.1:0-282 GCA_964449505.1 uncultured Hyphomicrobiales bacterium
AGATAAAGCTATTGTTTCCTATGGTAGCAATCATTGGTTATTTGCTGGTGCCACCTATGATACTGTCTCGAATTACCGTGCCTCTGAAGTTTTAAATTTCTTTAAAAAAAATGATTTGAATATTAATTTACTTAGAGAATTAAGTCTTATTCAAATCAGTAAACTTAACCAATTATTCGATGAGAGCAAATTCGATCCAACAATAATTTCCAGACCTAAAAATGACATTAATAAACATGGGGCATTTACAGTTTTTCAATCAAAATATGCACAGCAAATTAC
>CAYUZZ010000128.1:292-6441 GCA_964449505.1 uncultured Hyphomicrobiales bacterium
AATTACTTCCAGATTGAAAAATTTAAATGTTTATATAGATTATAGAGGTGATAATATTAGATTTGGTCCTGCGCCCTATAGCTCCTTAAATCAATTAGAAACAGCAATGGAAAAGTTGCAATTTATAATTAAAAACGGGGACTTAAAATGACAGGGCAACTAATAAAAGAATTTTCAGTAAAATTAATTTCCTTTAAATTGATTGGTGGCATTCTAATTCTTATGAGTGTATTATACTTTATCAATGGCTTGGGAACCAATCCCGAAACTATGTCAGAATCATTTTCTGGGTCTTTCTTGGGTTTAATTGTAGGCATATTCTTTTTATATTTTAGTACTAAACAAAGAATGCTAAGATTATACGATGATGGGATAGAATACCTTCAATCTAAACCGAAATTTTCATCAAACTGGAACGATATTGTATTATTGAAATCTTTTCAAGAATTGGGAAAAAGCAGTAAAAATTTAATATTAATGACAGAAACTGATACCCTTTCAATTTCTTCAGCTTTTTTTAAAGAAGAATATTTAGTTGAAGCGTTTAATATTATAAAAGATTTAAAAAGAGAAAATATATGTATAGAAGATGATATAAATTGGAGTAGATAAAAAAGAACCTTAAATTTTAAAGCGAAAGATTATTAGATTTGAATTCACAATCTTTTCGGAATTAGAAATTGTTTCTTCGTAATTATTCAACTGTGGTATCGACCAGCCAACAATTGTGCCTATTAAAGCACCTGCGATTACATCTGTCAGAAAGTGCTGACCTGCCAAAATCCTTAGTAAACCAGTGCTTGCTGCTCCAGCCAAGGATAAAGTCCAAACTAGTCCTTTATATTCCGAAGATGAATTTTGTAGCTCAAAAACAATTGAGTTGAAAACAGCGGATGAAAATGCAAGGGAAGTATGTCCAGAGAAGAATGAAAATTGCGAATCTCCACCATTTAGAATATCCAAAGGTGTATCACTATAATAATTATATGGT
Organism: uncultured Hyphomicrobiales bacterium; assembly: GCA_964449505.1. GTDB lineage: Bacteria > Bacteroidota > Ignavibacteria > Kapaibacteriales > UBA2268 > JBDHXE01. Next base: position 1,284 of record CAYUZZ010000128.1, read on the forward strand.
CTTGACCTTTGAACTATTAATTTCACTATTGAAGTTATGGCGAAAGTGCCAAGTAAATTTTCAGCATACATTACTGGCAACTCCCATGATGATTTGAAATCATTCAAATTTGTAAAAACAGGTAACAAAATCATAGTGCCAAGCAAATAATCACTAATATTTGAAGTGCTTTGATTATATTTACAATGGAAAGATCTATCAATTAAATTTACATCATTTAAATTATAAGATTTAAAAGTAACAATAGTATCAATTGACCGTGTTTGGATCAAATTATTTGGAGTGAGAACAGCTATCATTGCAGTGCTGGGCAATATATATTCCGTTTCAAACTCAATTTTATAATTTTGAGCATATAAAGTCGTTTCTAATAATAATAGAATTACTAAAGTTAATTGTTTCATAATTTAATAAAAGTATCAAAAAAAAATTGATTTAAATCATTAAAATTTTAAAAATAAATACTATTTTTGAAAATTGGTATTTTTGAATAAATTCAAATTAGAAAACCGGAGAGCAGAATGAATGTTAGAACGATTGCCGAAGTTGAAAAGATAAATCAAATAAGACAACATAAGATATACAAGGAATTAATGAATGGCGATACATCAATTACATTTGATGATGCGCTTCATAATGATATGATTTTGAATATGGGACCCCAACACCCTGCAACCCATGGAGTACTCAGAGTATTATTAAGACTTGATGGTGAAACAATTTTAAAATGTGTTCCAGAGTTGGGCTATTTACATAGGGGTTACGAAAAATTAGCAGAGAATGTTACTTATCACGAATTTATACCCCATACCGATAGGTTAGATTATCTTTCACCTTTATCAAATAATGTTGCAATTGCTCTTGCAATTGATAATGCCTTAGGTATAGAAGCACCACCCAGAGCTAAATGGATTAGGACATTAGTTGCCGAAATGGCAAGAGTATCATCTCATCTAATGGCAATGGGTTCTACATGTATGGATGTCGGTGCTCTTACTGTGCTTTTGTGGACATTTATGGAAAGAGAAAAACTTTATGATATTTTTGAATTAATTTGTGGAGCTCGATTTACTACCAGTTATACAAGAATTGGTGGAGTGGCTAACGATATCGATGATAGAACGCTACTGAAAATCAAGGATTGGGCTGCTCAATTCAATGATGAATTACATAAATCCGAAAAATTAGTTAATCGTAATGCGATTTTTGTTAAAAGAATGGCTGGCGTTGGTGTGATTACCCAAGAGAAGGCAATTTCACTGGGTTTAACAGGTCCTACTCTAAGGGGCTCAGGAATTACAAGGGATTTGAGAAGAGATAATCCTTATTTAGTTTATAATGATTTAGATTTTGATGTAATTACTTTCAATGACGGTGATTGTTGGTCTGGTACCAAGTAAGAGTTCAGGAAATGCGTGAATCAATTAAAATCATAAAACAAATTCTCGATAAAATGCCCAAAGGTCCAACTATTGCGAATGAACCCAAGAAAGTTCTTCCAAGGAAAAATGAGATTTATACGAAGATGGAAGAATTGATACATGATTTTATGTTGATTAATTATGGGGCTCAACCCGAAGCAGGCGAAACATATACTGCTATTGAAGCACCAAAAGGCGAGCTTGGTTTCTATATTGTCTCTGATGGTACTGGGCATCCTTGGAAACTCAAAATTCGCTCACCTTCGGCATCTAATCTACAATGTTTGTCAACTCTGGTTGAAGGTTCAATGATTTCTGATGTAGTTGCATGTATTGGCTCGATCGACCCAGTAATGGGCGAAGCAGATAAATAATTTTAAATGAAATAAATTTATGAAAAAAATACTATTCTTTTTTTTATTGTTGGGATTTGTAGGTTCAAATTCGGCAAATGATAATCTTATTAACCTTGGAATTGCCAAAAGAGCTGTCAAAGATTATTATAAGTCTGGTGCTTACGAAAGAGAAATGCAATCTATTATCGATAATGCAATTCTTACACTGACTAACTTAAAAATACCATCTAATCCTGCATTTGTTTTTGATGTTGACGAGACATCTCTTTCTAATTATCAATATGAGCTGAACTTTGATTTCGGTTACTCTACTTCAACTTGGGATAATTGGGTTAATGAAGGGAAAGCACCTGCAATTGAACAAGTTAAAAGGTTTTACGATACTTTGTTAGCAAGACATATCAAGGTAATTTTTATTACTGGTAGAAAGTTTAATCAATACAATATAACCGTTAATAATCTTAAAAATGAGGGTTATCTAATGTTTGATACTCTTATTTGCAGATCACCAGAATTTATTGGAACAAAAGCCTTGGATTATAAAAGTGAAATTCGAAAGAGATTATCTGATAAATATACTATTATAGGTTCTATTGGTGATCAGTGGAGCGATTTAGATGGTGGTTGGACCATACTTAAAATCAAATTACCTAATTACTGTTACTATTTAGATTAAACATTTAGATTAAACATTTATTTTAATTCAAAATAAATTATGCTTATATATTCGGTGGAAGTAGTTATCGACAAAGAATCAGAAAATGATTTTTATAATTTCATGATAGAGAAACATATTCCAAATGTTCTCAAAACAGGATGTTTTATTAGCAATACTATCAGGAAAAAAGTAAATAAAAACCCTTTGGAGAATTCTAAATATGTTTTTGATTACTATTGTGATAGTAGCGAAAAACTTGGTATTTATACAACAAAATATTCACCTGCATTGCAGGAAGAAGTAAAAGTATTATTTGACGGTAAAATCCAAAGTGAAAGATACATCTATGAATTTAAAATGTAGTTTATTTAACTACAATTCCAGTATAATCTTGTTTTGGCTTTGGATAAGACATTTTGATTCTCGACAATTCTTTCTCCAAAATTGTGGAAATTACTAAATCTCTGTACCATTTCTTATTTGAGGGAATAATATACCAGGGTGCGAAATCTGTACTTGTCTTTGATAAAACATCCTCATAAGCTTCAGTATATAAATCCCAATTGTCCCTATCTTTAAAATCATTAGGTTCAATTTTCCAATGTTTTTCTGGGTTATCAACTCTCGACTGAAGCCTTTTCCTTTGTTCTTCGTTACTGATATTTAAGAAAAATTTGTAAATTATTGTACCTTCGTCAAAAAGCATTTCTTCAAAATTAATTATGTGCTTATATCGTTTTTTCCATACTGATTCTGGTGCCAGATTCTGAACCCTTACAATTAGAACATCTTCATAATGGCTTCTGTTAAAAATCACCATTTCTCCTTTTGCGGGTACTTTTGCATGGATTCTCCACAAAAAGTCCTTATTAAGTTCATCACGTGATGGAGAACCAAAATGAGCTACATACACTCCACTTGGATTGACACTATTAAAAACATTTCTAATCGCTCCATCTTTTCCGCTAGCGTCCATCCCCTGAAAAATGATAAGTATTTTGTGTTTTTTCTCAGCATTTTGCAACTTTTGAATTCTGTCTAAATGTAAATTTAGTTCTTTGGTCATGAGAACACCCTCCTCTTTACTCAAAGTACAATTTTTACACTCATCAGGTTCAAAATCTTTTAATTTGATTTTTGAATCAGGCTTAACTAAATACTTTTCTATTTTCATTTGCATATTTGCAATTCCTTTTTCACAAATTTAACTATTTTTTAACAAAAAAAGCTGCCTAAATTTTCATAGACAGCATTTCCATTTATCAAAATAATATAAAAAAATAAGAAATTATTTGTTACACAGATAGCTTATAACCCAAATAAATTGTTCTTCCGCTATCGTATAAACCATTTTGAAGTTCTCGATAAGAATCAAGAATATTGTTAATTCTTATATAAAATTCAGAGTAGATGTTAAAAAGGTCAGAATTATTATAAGAAAGTTTGAAATTATAAAAGTTCTCCGATGGTAATTTAATTTTCTGAATGGAATTATTTGGGTCTGCTTCGTAATTATCAGCTATAATATCAGCTTCCAATGTAACATAAAAACCACTCATCAAGGCATAATTTACGAATAAACCGCCAGAAATTGCTGGTCTGTTATCAAGCCAATCCTTTTCAATTTCTACTTCTTTGCCTTTTGATATCATGTATGTAAGATTACCAGAAATTTTCAGACCTTTTGCAGGATAAATGCCAAAATCTAAAACAGTACCGTAAACATAAGCCTCTGTCAAATTAATTCTCATTCTTCTTCTTAATGAATCAACTTCTTTTGATAATCTGATTCTTGTAATCATATTAACGTATCCGGTATAGAAGCCACTAAGTTTAAACATAGCAATATCATTTTTAAATAATACGCCCAATTCTGATAATAAGCCAGTTTCTGCTTTTAAATTTGGATTAACTATGAAAGAATTCAATCCACCAGTATATGATTCTCGCATCGTTGGAAATCTGGTTCTTCTACTTAGGTTGGAATATACTGATAATTCTTGATTTATTATGTAACTTAAATCAATAAAACTACCCCAATCTTTCTGAATAAGCCCTTGATAATCAATATATTCACCAGTTTTAGGACTATCCAAATAATCATACACAACACCTGCTTTGATTAAAAATCCACCAAAATCCTTCAAATATTCAAATCCAAAATTATATATATTTTGTGAATACTCATATTTATTACCAAGACTCATCCTTTCAAGATGTGTTGAATGCAGGTAATTAACAGAAGCGGTCACATAGTTGCTATGCGTAAATTCAATCTGATAAGCTAACCTTGTACCGAAAGCTTTATCATCATCATTTTGAATATCTTTCAGTTCCTTATATGAAGAATTGGTGTAGCTTTCTATTTTTTGTTTAAAAATGTCAACCCAAGAATTAAGTCTTAGAACTGATTTAATATCGAAATTAGGTTTATATTCAACATTCAAACCAATTAGTGAACGCGAATATTCGGGATAGCGCCAATATCGTGCGCTAGTACTATCAAGGTAAGTCTCCGGAGCTACACCCTTTTCACCTCCGTACCCCAAATATGATATTCCTAATGTTAAATTATCACTAAAAATATATTCACCTCTTGTATAAATGTTAATACTCTCAAAATCAGTATTGTTTCTATATTTATCATCAATATTTTGATTATTAATATTTTTACTTAAATTCATGGGATTTGGATTATCCATGCCTTTGTAGTAAGATAAATT
>CAYUZZ010000129.1:0-6422 GCA_964449505.1 uncultured Hyphomicrobiales bacterium
CCTACAGCAAACAAGATGGTATGAATATCAAGAGTTTGATATGGATTTGGCAGTGCCCACAAGGTAACTGTAAAGCCAAATATCATTAACATAATACCAGGATAAAGAAAAAGCCATCTTGGTGAATAAAGTAAAAGAAATCTTAGATGACGCCAGCCATCACTCCAAGTTTTAAGATGAGATTTTCCGTCTCTGCCGTCAGGATAAAGTGTTACGGGTACGTCTATCATCTTCAATTTGTTTAGAGTAGCTTTAACTATCATTTCACTGGCAAATTCCATCCCTGTGGTTTGTAGATTCATTATTTCATAAGCAAGCTTCGAGAAGCCACGAAGTCCGCAATGAAAGTCAGAGATTTCACTTTTGAAAAATGTCTTACCAATAAATGACAACACCGGATTTCCTAAATATTGATGAAGCCAGGGCATAGCACCCTTTTTCATTTTATTAGTGAACCTATTTCCCACAACCAAATCATATCCCAACCGCAATTGTTCAAGTAATGGTAACATCTCAAGAAAATCATAACTGTCATCAGAGTCAGCCATAATAATATATTTTCCCTTAGACGATTTAATACCATTCATCAATGCTGCTCCATAACCTTTCTCGTCAGAACACACTACCATTGCGCCGGCTGCTTTTGCTCTTTCTATTGAACTATCGGTGCTTCCATTATCAGAAATTATAACTTCTCCTTTAATGCCGTGTTCATTTAGAAATGTTTTTGCCTTCCACACGCACAAATGGACTGTAGAATCCTCATTCAAACAAGGCATTACTATAGATAATTCAATTTCGCAAGTCTCAGCTTCCGAAGTTACCTCATTTTTGCTATTAATCAATATATTTTGGTCTTGTAACAAGTATTAATACTTTTCACGTTAAATAAAAGAATTCCAAATAAAAAAAAACACTATTTAAATATAGTAAATATTATTTTATTAATAAAATAGTTTAATTAGATTTATTTTTGCTTGCATTTAAAAAACTTTTGAATATTTCTTTTGATAATATTTCTTTTAAATTCATTCTCTCGGGATGCCACTGCACAGCCATAAGATAGGGCATATTGGATTGTTTGTATTCGATTGCTTCAATTATGCCATCAGAAGATGTTGCAGTTACCTTAAATATTTCTGCAAGTTTGTCTATTGCTTGGTGGTGGTTGCTATTTACTTGTTCATTCCCCATATCGGTTATGGTTTTCAATAAGGAGCCCTCAAAAATCATAATATCGTGCATTGCATCACCACTTTCAATCTGATGAATTATATTCGATGGATAATCTGATGGAATATCTGTTATTAACGAACCACCCGCGGCAACATTTAAAATTTGCAAGCCACGACAAATGCCAAGAATAGGAATTTTTCTTTTTATGGCAATATTAATTAGTGCAAATTCCAAACTATCGCGATGCAAGTCAATGGAGCATTTTGCCGTATCAGCTGTTTTCCCAAAATGAGATGGGTGTATGTCTGGTCCACCCGAAAGCAGCAAGCCATCAGCAATATTAATTATTTTAAGAGCAGAGTCATAGGATAATTGGAACAAATCTACCACTTTTACTGATTTGTTGTAGCTTAGCAAAGCTTCTTCATACTTTTGATAGTTTGCACTACCCGAAGACTTGCTGATTGCTATCATAATCTCTTTTCTCTCACATGAAATCATAAACAAAATTGATAAGGAAATTAAGTAAATTTTAGTACTCATTTAGCATCCCTCTGTTTCTTCGGAAACATTTTATTTAATAATTTGAAAAAATCGTCTTTGCCATAAATTATACTTAGTGCTATCGGGAAAATAAAGCAATCAATATCGTTCTCTTTGAAAAAATCAATATATGTAATTAATTTCGCAGCATCTTTTTCCGTTGTAGCAATGTTAAAAGTATTATTTTTTTTGCACATTAGCAAAATATCATTAATATTTTTTTTCGTATATTGGTGATGGTCAGAAAAATTAATTGCTTCTCTAATATTATAGCCCATATCGGTTAGCATGTCAAAATACAGCTTCGGCTTTGCTATTCCTGCAAAGGCGATTATTCCTTCTTTCAGATTTACAATTTCTTTATATTTAAGTGTGGTATTATTTCCCAAATGGTATGGATTTGAATGGACAGGTTTTACCCATATTATAATAGAATTTGGCTTAAGCAATTTCATAGTAAATTCTGGTAGTTCAACATTTCCTGTGAAGGCAATAACGTCTGCTCTTTTCAAAGATTCCAAAGGTTCTCTTAGTCTGCCCCTGGGCATTAAATATGGTTTATCAATTGTTGCTCTGTCAACAATCACAATATCAATATCTCTGTGGAGCTTTCTGTGTTGGAAACCATCGTCAATTATAATTACATCAGGAGCAAACTTATTCCTCATAGATTGTGCACCCAAAGATTTAGAATCATGCGAAATTACAGGTACATGTAATGAATTTGCCAACATCACCATTTCATCGCCACCACATCTGGCATCGGTCAATAGTTGTTTGCCATCAGATACAACAAGTTCACCTTTGGTAGTTCTCTTATATCCCCTGCCTACAATACCGGGTGTTAACCCTCTTGAAAGGAAATACTTGCTTAGCATCTGCACAAATGGTGTTTTACCAGTCCCACCTACTGATAAATTGCCAATACTGATAATAGGTATATCTATCCTAAATTTCGGTTCAGAATTATCATAATTTTTATTTCTTAATTGAACAATCAGTCCAAAAGCTTTAGATAAAATATATTTAAACATAATGCTATTTTTATTTTATAAATTATTTAAATCATTTTCTATTGTAATTAATAAATTATCAATATAATTTCGTTCTGCACTTTTGGGTATCAAAAAAGGTTCGGAATACTTGATTTCAATTCTGGAAAATGGTAAAGGTAATTGAAATTTATCCCAACTATTGACAAAAGTAAATTTTGATTTTATATCCACAGAGCATAGATATAATGGAACAGCTGCTCTCTGGGCAGTAATAATTGCACCAGCTTTCATTTTCAATGCAGGACCTTGTGGTCCATCAGGTGTAATCAGAACAAATTTCCCCTCAGATGCAGATTTAATCATATTATTTAGGGCATCTTTACCACCTTTGGAAGATGAACCCCTCACAACTTCAAATTTCCACATTTTTAAAAGATGTGAAAGTATATTACCATCAGAGCTAGCACTAACTATTGCGGAGGCATTTTTATTATTAAATGCAAACCAGGCAGGCAACATCTGAGAATGCCAAAAGGCAACAACCCCATTACATTTAGGGAAATTACCATAAATTTTAATCCTCCAACTTTTACTTATCAGATTCAGTAAATATACACCTAATTGATATGTTAATTTTAATTTGTTCATAATTTATTTGTGATGAGTTTGGCGGCACGCTTTGCTGCACCACCATCTCCAAGTTCTTTGCGTATAATAGAAAAATTATTTTGTATTTCCTTATATTTATCCTTATCCGCAATAACTTCAAAAATATATTGAATGATTTGCTTTGGATTTGCTTCCGATTGAATAAATTCCTTGATTGTGAATTTGTTACTTAATATATTGACAATAGAAATATATGGCAAATTTATCATCCTTTTTGCTAAATAATAAGTGATAAACGATGTTTTGTAAAACATTGCAAATGGCAATCCAAGCATACAACTCTCCAAATTAGAAGTTCCGGTTTTAATAACGCCAGCCATAGCAGTTTTCATTAATGTTGCCGAATTATTATATAGCTCTATATGATTTGAAGTTTCAATATTATTAAAAATACTTTCTGGTATATTTGGTGATTTAGCTACAGCGATTCTATATTCTGGCAATCGTAATTCAAGTTCTTTCGATAATTGGGCTATATATGGAATATGTCTTTTTACTTCCTGAAGGCGGCTTCCAGGTAAAAAGGCAATAATTTTTTCCCTTTCATCTTGACTGGAAAATGTATCGGAAAACTCAGGGTAATCAAGTAATGGATGACCAACGAACTCTGTATCTATTCCAAAATCTGAGAAATACTTTTTTTCGAATGGGAATACCACCAACAACTTGTTGCAGACTTCTGCCAGATGTTTAGCACGATTTTTACCCCATGCCCACAATTGGGGTGCAATGTAATAGAATACCGGAATATTAAGTAATTTGCAATAAGATGCTAACCTCAGATTAAAACCAGGGTAATCTACGGGTAAAAAAAGGTCAACCTTTTCAGTTTTAATTAGATCTTTAGATTTATCAAGTAGTTTCTTAAAAAAAACATACTTCTTGGCAACCTCCCAAAATCCAACCACAGAAATATCTTCCAATCCTGCAATTGATATTAGACCTTCTGCCTCCATTCTGATGCCACCAATTCCCAAAAAAACAACATCAGGAATATTAGCTTTAATTTCCTTCATTAGTTGGGCAGCATGCCTATCTGCTGAAGGGTCCCCGACCGATATGAATATTTTCTTCAATTTTGTTTGCCAATCTAAAATCGGTATTGAATACCAATACCAAGAATATCAAATATGCTAAAATTATAATCAACTATAAAATCAATATTGCTCACCGAACCAGTTAGTCCCAAAGTAAATTTGAAGTTTTCATCATTTAAATTTAAATCAGTCGATTGGGGTTGGCTATCTCCGGGATAACCTGGAGTAGCTTCGTGCATACCTTTTTCCAAAAGTCCTAACTGCCATTGAATTTCTACGGGTAATTTATATACATAAGTAGATTTAATAGATATTGATTGATATGATACACCTGAAAAAATATTGAAATTTTTACTAAAATAATAACTATAATTTAAATTTAGATTTAAAATCGTTGCGTTAGATTTTAGATCAGCTTGGGTAACGCCTACTTTATTACTTAGTGCAGTTCCTTGATATACCAGCTGTATTGCTAAATCTGAAGGTTCTTTATCTTTCACTTCGTAATAAGTGGAATTTTCATTAAAATTATTCTTGTAGAAATATTGCGAAATGCTATGCTTGATACCAAAACCCCAAAAGGCAAAATCACCAATTGTAGCTCCTAAATTTACTGGTGGTATTAATCTAACAAGTAATTCGGTGCCCATAAATGAACCTATTTCGAATTGGGGAATTCCAGCAAACACTGTTGATAAATTACTACCTCCATAAAGATTAAACTCTTCGGGGAATTGATTGATATACCCTTCTACTGAATCTTTCAAACTCTGAGGGATAAATGGTAAATTGTACAAAGGATGATTGCGGAAAAGCATTTTCAAAGAATCATTCTGAAGTATAAATTGTGTATTACCTGATCCAAGTGCGGTAGAAGCACTAACAGGGGTTGATATGGCACCCTTGTATTTGCCTTGAATGCCATCATACATCATATTTAAAAATATATATCTTATAAGCTCTGCAGTATCCAATCTAGTTATCTGATTACTAATTGGATTATACGATATATATTTGCTTACTTGATTTAAATCGAATTGTTCTGATGGCATTACAGGCTTGAAATTTTTTAAATCATCTGAAACAAAACCAATCATTGATTGTAAACCTATTCTATAATACGGTTTTCCTACACTTGTTGGAATGTATGCTGAATTGAAAAATCGACTATTAGAAGTAGCATTTACTATTCTTACTACAGGCTCCATAAACAAAACGCCATTGGATTCAAATAAATCTCTTGAAAATAGCTTAGCAAGTTGGATAGTATAACTGCTTGCTGCTTGTCCAAATGTGTTTACTGGTAAAAACATCAATATAATCAAAGATGCTTCAAGATAATTTACAATTCTCATTTTATTTCCTTTTTCCCACTAAATAACGATTTGTTTGCAATGGCATAAATCGGCAATGCAAAAATGGCAATTAAAAACACAAAAAATAACATTTTGATAGAAAAAAACACAAATCCAATGGCGATGGATAAAACACTAAAAATGAGTGTTGCAATTATAAAACCCACAAAAATTGCAATGGCAATTGAAACAATGTTTTTCATACATTTAACCTTTAATTTTAATTAGTTCACGAATAAAATTAAAAAAAAGTATATTTTAGTATTTTTAATAAAAATTCATTAAATTTGACTTGGGAAATTATAAATTTAAAGAAATAAATATGAATTTAAGTAGATTCAGCTTAAGTGTAAAATTCTCATTTATATTGATATTTTCTGCGGGAATAACAATTATAAGCTCTATGAGTGCTACCTATTATTTTTTACTTGATTACGTTAAAATAGGCATAGAAAAAGAATCAAAGAGTAATTCAATCGTAGCTAAAAATATAATAAATGATTTACAAATTAAGGCAAAGCAAATTGCTATTCTGGTCTCGAACATAGGTGCAGTACAGCAATCATATAAGTTTGTCAATGAAGAAGATGGTGCTGCCTATCTTAAACAAAAAATTAATCCTCTTATTAATAATTTACAAAAAGCTG
>CAYUZZ010000130.1:0-6406 GCA_964449505.1 uncultured Hyphomicrobiales bacterium
GCGCCAACATTTCCAGCACCAATAACAGTAATTTTCATATTATAACCTTTTAAAAATTTTTAATAAATAATTCATAAAACAAAATTGAAAGTAATAAAAAAAAATCATTTTAAAGTAAATAATTTAAATTATCAAATACGAAGTTCTCAATTGCATTATTCAATTCCGAAAATACTGACTCTTGTGGTAATGAATTTACATAAATAAATTTGCCTAAGTTTTTGTGTTTATACATCCATGAATTTATTATTCTCAATTCATCAAGGGTGTCATCGTTGATGCGAGTGTCATTATCCAGAAAATAGGTTTGATTAATAATTTCGTTCAAATATTCTGTATCGGCTCTTCTTCCATGTGTTACATGATATTTCATAATTCCGTATTTTATAAAAATAATCTCAAGAAGTTTTTCTTTAGACGATAAAGGTTTTACAATAATTACATTGTTTTGGTTGAAAGTTTTTTGAATATTCGTATCGTACAAATTTCTAATTTCGTTGATTAATTGCATTTGTTTGTTTGCCATATCCAAATCACCTAATTTAACAGAATCCTTATGTTCCTTTAAAATTCTGTTGAGTAATGTATTATCAGTACCATTTAGGAATTTAATTATTAAACTTAACTCTTTGCTCAAATTAGCTTGATTGATAGTACTTTCATTTAAAATTGATGGGATTGATTTGAAATTCTGATAGATTAACTCCATCATATCATCAACTATAAATCTGTTTGAAAAAGGTCCAAAATACATCCCTTCATTCGAAATAGAGTAGGTTTTTTCTATATAAGGCTCCTTCTCAAAGTTAATTTTGATAAATGGAAAACTACGAAATTTTTTTAAGCTTTGGTTATAAATTGGATTGTATTTCTTGATTTGGTTGGCTTCGAGAATGATTGCAGAAAGTTCGGAATTTGTTTCTGTCCATTTTATCTCGCTCACATTACCAAGCATAGTGGAAATTTTCTTGGAATAGACGGCATCACTTGCAAAATAGGAATACAATTTATCCTTGATAGATCTTGCCATACCTATATATATTATGTCACCATCCGCATTATGAAGATAATATACCCCTGAGCCTTCTGGTGATGATTCGAGATAGGGGAGAAGGCTACTGAATTTCTCTACAGAAATTTTTGGGGAAGAAATTTGTTTATTCTGGAATTCAAGTAATTCGCTAATTGTTCTAATATTATATTCATTATATGCTTTGTCTAAAAGTTCCATTAATATATAAGCAGTAGCCTCTGCATCACCAAAAGCCCGATGTCGGTTTATAATATTAACTTCGTAATACTTTGCCAAAGCACCTACATTCTTTTTTATATCCTTGGGAAGCATTTTTCGGGCAAGTTTTAATGTACACAATTGCGGCAATTCAAAGTCATAGTTCTCTCTTTCAAAAGTATTCTGTACAAAAGAATAATCGAATCTAACATTATGAGCGACAAAAATTGCATTTTTCATATCAAATAAATGTTTCGACTCAGCAGTAACCTTGGAAGCTTCTGGTGCTCTTCTCACCATTTCTTGTGTTATGCCCGTCATATTGACAACGAATGGGGGAATTTGCTTATGAGGATTTATCAAAGATGAATATTCAGCAATAATTTCACCCCCATGTACTACGCAACAAGCAATTTCGGTAATTCTGTCATAAACTGGATCGGAACCTGTTGTTTCGACGTCAGTAACAATAAATGAACAGTCCCATATCGATTTCATTAAATACCTGTTATATTATAATATGTCTAAATAGTAACTTGTTTAAAATAAAATGTGTAAATTAATTAATACTGTGCAAAATATCTGACAATTTGTTGCCAAATTGAAAATGAAATATTTGCAATCCACACCTAAGTGCACCATTTAAATTGCTTAAATTATCGTCAATGAACAAAGTTTCACTCGGTTCAAAAAAAGAATTTTCACAAACATATTTGTAAATTTCAATATCTGGTTTTCGCATTCCTATTTCAAAAGATAGGTAAACTCTACTAAATCGTTCTAACAAACCAGAAGATTCGGGGTAAAAATATCTAAAGTGAATGGAATTGGTGTTGCTGAGCAAAACAATGTTGTAATTTGATTTTAGAGTGTCCAAAAATGCTGGTGCTTCAGCTTTAATTCCTAATAACATAGCATTCCACGCCTTATCAAATTCAATTTCGTTGCAATTCAATTTGTATTGATTAATCACTTCATTTCTAAATTCACTTTCTGTAATTTGCCCTTTTTCAAATTTAGTAGGAAGGTCTATTATATCACCTAAAGTAATCTTAACACTATCAATTTGAGAGTAACTTTCTAATTTAGATGAACTTAATTGATAATCAATATCATAAAGTACACCTCCAAAATCAAATATTATGTTTTTAATCATGCTAAAACCCTTAATTAAAAAAATCGTTAAAATTCAATAAATCCTTTTCATTAGAGCCATAAAAAACCCGTCGAAATCATATTTATCAAACGATACAGATAAATGATAATCATATTGTCCTAAGCCATCAATAATAATGTTATATTGATTAAACGAATTAATTAATGGAGACGGTTCGAAATTAGGATTTTCGAAAAGGAACTTTTCTACTACATCTTTGTTTTCTTCATTCAAAATTGAACATGTAGCATATAATAAATACCCACCTATCTTAACAAACTGTGAGTATTGTTCCAAAATTCTTGATTGTTTGGAGGAAAGCTTAGCAATTAAGTTTTCGTTTACCCTCAGTTTCCTGCTTGGATCCCTACGAATTGTACCCAGCCCAGAGCAAGGGGCATCGACCAGGATATAATCGAAGTCTTTGTAATCAAATAATTTTTTTAGAGAATTTACATCTTGTTCCTTAATATGCTTAACGGAAATAGAGCGAAAATTAGACCTTTTAGCTCTTTTTGAAATTTCCTTAAGTCTTCCAAACTCAGTGTCGGTAGCAACTATAGTAGCCTTATCAGAAGTAAGGTCAGCAATATGAAGAGTTTTACCACCAGCTCCAGCACAAGCATCTAATATCCTCGAATTAGGTTTTGGGGCAAGAGCATAGGATATAAGCTGACTGCCCTCGTCTTGAATTTCGAACGCACCAGAGCGGAACAAATCATTATCGTCAAGCTTGACTCTTTCGGGAATTTTGATACTTGCAGGAGTCAGATTCGAAGCAATATTATTGATTTTAATAGAGCTTAGATAGCCAGCAACAGAATTAACGTCTGCATTTGACAAATTGACTCGTAAAAATGCAGGTGCAGGAATCAATGAATTTGCCCCAAAAGTAATTGGATTGATATTGGTCGAATTAATTTTTTGTAAAATCCACTCTGGTATTGAATAAAGTTTAGAGAATGCAATAATGTTATCAGCAGAAGCTGAGACAAGACTTAGATAATGCTTATAAATTAACTCATTAATATTGGCTACAAAGTAACTATTAAATAGATTTTCATTTGAAATGATTTGAGATATAATAATTTTAAAATCATTAATTTCAATATTCATTTTAGGTAAAATACCTTTTATGTCGAAAGCTTTTATGATATTAAACTCCAGAGCACAAAGTGAATTTAGTACGAGAATCTTTTGCTCAATTTTAGTTTCATTATCCGATGCAACAGAGGCTAAATCTTTTAAGAATATTATGTTGCGAATGGACGAAAAGATTAGCTCGCTAACAAACCTTCTATCCTTACTTCCCAAATACTTTTTAGATTTAAAAATTTCCGATAAAATTTTGTCTGGCGGATAGGCTGATTTTAAAATAATTTTAAAAGCATCAAAAGATATATTATAAAGGGATAAAATATTCATTTATGACAACAATAAAAAAAATAATTAATTTGTGGATTAATAATTATTTAAAAGTATAAATTTGTTAAGATTTAAAAAAGCAAAAAAAATAATTTGTTAAAGTTAAGAAATTACAGTATTTTTATATTGCAGCAAAGTTTAAATAATTTTATAAGTACTTTATGAAGCATCATAATGGCTTATTTGTTGTTAAGATGATAAATAAATGGGGAGTATTTTATTTTAGATAAAATAAAATGGAATAATTCATAGTAAATGATAAAGAAAATGCTATTTTCTTTTTGTTATTTATTATGAAATGTTGTATTTTGGTATGACGTGATGAGGAAGGAATAGAATTGTTTTTTGTAGCAAATTTAGGTCAATGTAATTGGCATATTATTTGCATATATTTTGAAGTTGAAAAGTATTAATTTGGAAATTAATTGTTTATAAATTGTTTATAGGAGTATTTTATTATGAAAAAACTTAACGGCTTTCTGCTAACACTGGTAATAGCACTGGTCCTTGTGGTCGGTAATGCTGATGCTCAGTTTGCGAAGCTAAATAAAAGTGTTGTGGGCTCCGGTGGTTCTGTAGGGCTACAAAACTCAAGTGGAGTTACTCTTAATGGAGTAACAGGTCAGTTTGCTATCGGTACGTTGACAAATGCTATTCCAGGTTCAAACAGTCAAAATCTAAATCAGGGTTTTTGGGTGCCAGAACCAAAAAATTTGACAGGTGTTAATGATGAACCGATATCATCTAATGAGAATTTTTTTAATTATCCCAATCCGGTATCTAATAGTACTACATTTCAGTTTACTTTAACTGAAGCCTCAGAAGTTTCACTAAAGATATATGATATGGTAGGTAATTTGGTAAAGACAGTATATCAGGGCTACGAATATGCAGGAACTCAAAAAATATCTTGGGACGGAAAAGCTGACAATGGATTAGCTTTGCAATCCGGTTCATACTTATATGAGTTGCAGGTAAGTTCATCGAATATGGCTGGTAGAAGTGCGTATGATAATTACGTTATGAGAAACGTTCTTGTAATCGTAAGATGATTTTGATAAATAATTATGTATAAATTTTTTAAACATTTTAGGAGTTTTTAATTATGAAGAAAGTAATTCTTCTCAGTCTTGTACTGTTATCAGTGTTGGCTCCATTAAGTATGATGGCACAACCGAGACTCATTACCTATCAAGGTAATATTTTAGATCAACAGGATAAACCTTTCCAAGGTCCCGTTCAAATGACTTTTGAATTATATGATAAAGATTTTGGCGGTACTCAATTATGGAGTGAAATTCAAAACGTAACATTAAATAATGGTTATTTTAATGTTTATTTGGGTTCTGTTACTCCTTTTTCACCTGACTTTAAATTCAATCGTGAATTATGGGTTCAGGTAACAGTTGGCAATGGTGCTCCATTCAAAAGAACACCACTTACAATGGTTCCTGCTTCATTTTCATCAGAATACTCAGCCATTGCTGGATTTGCTCAGGATATTCCTGATGGTTCGGTAACTTTGGCAAAATTGGCCACTGAAGTTATTTCAATGGGTGGCGATTTAACTGGTGATTTACCTAATCCTAGATTGAGACCAGGAGCTGCTCTTGCTAATATCGAAGATGGCTCTATTACTCAAGAAAAATTATCTCCTAACGTATCAACACGTCCTTCAGGTGCCGCAAGTGGTGACCTTACTGGATTTTATCCAGATCCTTTGATTGCAGTTGGTGCTGTTAAGACTGACCGTATTGCTGATTTTGCTGTAACTACAGATAAATTAGCTTTGGGTGCTGTTGCTTATGATAGATTACAAGATGCTTATGGTCCTATTGGAACTATATTAGGATGGGACGGTACACAATGGATAGAAACTGACGTTCCTACTTGGGAAATGGGCAGAGTAAAAAATGTTTTACCTGGTGATGCTGCTTATGCAGAATACGAATTAGATGACAATGACTTCCTAACAGTAACATTAGGTGTTGCTGATGATGGAATTACTACTGCAAAAATCGCTGATATGGCTGTTACTTATTCTAAATTACAAAATGCTACTGGTTCTTATGGAACTATTTTGGCATGGGACGGACTAAGTTGGTCAGAGAATACTGTTCCAAACTTGGAAGCTGACGCTGTAATTGGAAATGAAATTTTAGATGTTACTCCCGGTCGTGGCTTGCAAAGAGTCGGACTTGGTACACTTGCTGATCCCTACACTGTAGGTATTGCAAACGATGGTGTAATTACTGAAATGATTGCTGACGAGGCAGTTACTTTAGATAAATTTGCTAATGGTATGAATAACGGTCAAGTAATTTGGTGGGATTCTGTTAATACAACTTGGTCTTTGACTCAAGGTACAGCAATTGATAATTATGTAATGAGATGGTTTGACAACGGTGTAACAAGAGAATTAAGATGGTCTGCTGACGATTCATTCGTTGGTAACGAAGTTTCAGGTACTATTGCTGACGGTGGCTTAGAAATCACTGGTTTAGGTACTGAAGCCGATCCATTATTGGTTGGTATTGCCGACCAAGGCGTTGCTACTAATATGTTAGCAGATGCTAATGTTACTTATAGAAAAT
>CAYUZZ010000131.1:0-6389 GCA_964449505.1 uncultured Hyphomicrobiales bacterium
TCTTGAAAAACTCTTTAAATTCATCAATGCTGTCTTCGGCTGCTATTTTACCTACTTCGGGTTTGGCACCTGCACCTAAGCCACGTTGATCGCGTCCCATTTGAATTTTATTGTCGGCTTGGTTTTTATCAAGTGCTTGTTTATCGGTATTTGCAGCAATAAACAAAACTGTTTTTAAACCAGATGCAATCATATTATTTATTGCATTTCCACCACCACCGCCAACTCCAACAACACTAATCATAGCATTAGAATCATTTGTAGCAATACCTATAGCCATCATCTCTCCTTTCAATAATTAATAATAATCTATAAATTTGTCATAATATTTTTTATTCTACCCAATAAGCTTTCTTTAGAATCTGATTTTATGTCATCAGATTCGCTAGATTTATCACCTATTTTTATTTTGTCCGTTTCTTTAAATTCATCATCAATAAAAACTAATTTGGCTGAAGTTTTCGATTCATCTTGATTATTGTATTGATTAAAACCCCATAAAGTTAATCCTACAGCTGTAGAATATAGCGGACTTGCTGTTTCTGGAGCTAATCCTGATGAAGAGAAACCAGAGGGAATGCCGATTTTTACAGCTTGATTCAACAATTTCTCAGCTAATTCATCCAAACCGTCTAATAAACTGCAGCCACCAGTAAGTACTATGCCAGCTCCCAAACTGTCACTTAAATTAGAATTCTTCAACTCAGCATTAATAAATTCTAAAATTTCTTCACTTCTTGCCTGTATAATTTGACTTAACATTTTTTTCGATATTTCCTTTGGACTGCGACCAGCAACTCCAGGCACCATAAATATTTCATCTTCACTAATAGTTTCTGTAAGACTATTGCCATGCTTTCTTTTTATTAATTCTGCTTGGGTTCCAATTATTCCAAGAACTTTTCTTATATCATCAGTAATATGCTTGCCGGCGATGGAAAAAATAGAAATATGTCTCAAAACATTTTCATAGTAAATAGCTATATCAGTAGTGCCACCCCCAATATCAACAAGCGCTACACCAACTTCTTTTTCTTCGTCATTAAGAGTAGCGTTAGATGCTGCTATTGGTTCCAATACAAGGTCTTTAACTCGAAGTCCAGCCCTTTCCACGCATCTATAAATATTCTGAATAGCAGTTGACGAGGCGGTTATAATAAGGACTTCTGCTTCCATCCTTATTCCACTCATACCAATTGGGTCGGTAACTCCATCCTGTCCATCGATTATATAGCTCTGAGGAAAGACATGGATAATTTGCCTATCAGCAGGAATTGAAATATTTTTTGTTTCTCGTATTAATCTATCCACATCATCTTTAGTGATTTCTTTATTACGATTTGAAATTGAAATTATGCCTCTTTGAGGTAAAGATTCAATGTGGTCACCAGCAATACCAACCACTACATCTTCAATTTTGATACCAGACTGTTGCTCTGCTTGCTGAACTATTTTTTTTATAGCGTTTACCGTTTTATCAATATTAGTAATTACACCGCGACTTAGTCCTTCACTATCTGTAATACCAAGTCCTAAAATCTTATTATCATTGCTATTTTTATCTTTTTGAGCAATTATAAGACATAATTTGGATGTTCCTATATCAAGACCCACCGAAATATCAGCATTTTGATTAACATTTTTAAGTTCATTCATATTTTTAATTCCTTTGTTTCTAACTTTTATGTGCAACGACAATTTTATTATTCCATCTCAAATCGAGATAAGCAACATTCTGCAAATTGTTAACTATATTACTATTACTATATAAAGTTTTTAATTTGGATAACTGTTCATGAGCATTACCCGATGAAGATAACATTAAATGAATGCCATAAAGTTTATCTTTGGCGAGAATTAACCTGCTATCCTTTGCCAGATGAAATTCTAACAAAATATCAGTATCCATCGAATCAGTTGAGTTTATGGATTCAACAAATTTCAAAGTTTTTCTTAAAGCCATAATATTATAATTACAATCGGATATAAAAATTATCGGTAATTTATAATCTTTTGGAATAATCGTGTTTTCGAAGATGAAAGCATTATGGTCTGACAAAAGCAGCCTGCCTTCACAATCAACAACATACGCAACAGGTTGACGTTCCTCAATTTTAATTACTAATTCTCCATTAATTCCATAAGAAGATTTGGCATCAACTATGTATTTATTTTTCTTGATTAATTTTGATACGCTATCCAAATCTATATCTTTTTTTTGTTTTGTGAGTGCGTAATCATTAATGGTAGAGCGGATTTCCTCGAATTTAACATAATGGTTACCCTCCACAACAAGATGGCTTACAATCTTGCTGTCAGACCATTTAGTTGAGGCAACAATCAACACTGCAACAACTATTAACGTCATTGCTAAAACAATCAACAGTAAAGGTGCTGATATAATGCCGAATTTGAGCTTTTTCAAAAAGTTTCCCCCCTTTTTTTAGCTTAAAAAGACAATCTAAAAATACACAAAAAACCAATAATAAATTAAAACTAACCATCAACAGAAATCGTCCATGATTCCTTAACTAATTGAAAAATATAAAGTTAATTCTCATCTCTAAAATGATTCATGAAGAAATCGAAGTGGATTTCTTCCAACTTTATGCTACAAATTAATACATCCCCTTAAAGCAAAGATATAAGTTGTTGATAATAAATACAAATTCTATTTTCATTTTTTTGAAAATAAATGAAAATAGTTTATATTTTTAAAAAAAATAAAATTTTGCTTGTATATTTCAGAGAAAAATTGCATTTTTGCTTTCTATGTTTTTTGAAAAGGAGGATTAGTCTAATTGGTAAGGCAGCGGTCTTGAAAACCGCCGTGGGTGACCACTTGGGGGTTCGAGTCCCTCATCCTCCGCAATTAAAACGTCTAAATTATTATAAATTAATGATTTAGACGTTTTGATTTTAGGAGAAATCGAAATCTAACACGCACTTATTAATTGAGTTTTCTGAGCAATTTTCCATGTTTTTTACTTAAAAATTTATATTTATTAATTTATCTCTGTATAATAAAAACGAATTAAATTCAAATTAGTAATACGATTTTGCCATAATTCCTTACTCATTTCCTACCATCCCATTTATAAATGTATCAATAAATGTAAGTATTTTTTTCAGGATTCTTTCTCCTGTTTTCTTGCGTTCTAATAGTGTTGAATGCTTACCTTCAAGTAATTCCAATATTTCATCTCTTAATGGTTCGCTTTTAGAAAAAAGATAATCGTCTATCAATGATTGTGTTTTTACGGCTGAAAGATTTTCATCATCAACTAATTTATTGAAGGCATTCTTTTTTTTAAAATATTAATTTAAAATTACGAAGAATTTTGATGGAAGTAAAATCCCAAAGAAAAATACCCTATCCTCACTCTCAAATACACCATTCACTCAATCCGTGTATGTTACAACTGGCGATAAATTGCTGTTTCTGATAATTAGAAACTTGCTTTTTCACGTATCCCTCCAGCATTAGAATTTGATGATGGAGGGATTTTGCTTTTTATTTGAATGCAAATCCACAAGGGAAAATACCCTAACCACGCACTCAAATACCTCATTCGCTAAATAGCTAAATTTATTTAAGTTAAATTTGATATATTTTGAAATAAAAAAATAACCGTGAAAAAAAATATTAAATAACTGTATAGATAATTATTAAGACATTATTAAATTATAAGGATTATATCATGAGAAATTTTATTCTTATTTGCATTTGTTTTGGATTTCTAACAATGCTAAACAAACTATATGCTGAAGCTCCATACCAATTAAACAAAGCATTGGAACTTATTGACAAAGGTGACTTCAAAAAAGCCCTGCAAAATGTGAATGATTATTTAAAAATAAGTAATTCTTCAACTAAAGATATTGCCTTTGCTTACTATTTACGAGGGATTATCAATGAGGGGCTTCTTGATTATAAGAATGCTTTAGGTGATTATAGATATGCAATTTATCTAAATGATGATTTGCTTGATATTTTTAATAAAAATATCAAGGATATGTTTAGTGAAAATAATAGTAATTCCAGTAGTATTATTAGCAATGATAATGATAATTTTTATCTTGCTATGGTTGATAAATCAGATAAAATTTATAAATTGCCAAACTCAAATTCTGAAGTAGTATCAAAACTACCAAAAAGTTCAAATTTGTTGATTAATAAAAACAAAGCAAAAAATGGATTTTATTTCGTTTTTGATATAAAAACTGGGAATGAAGGTTGGGTTAAAGGTACTTCAATTAGTTTCATAAAACAAATTGAAGCAACGGAACAATCATTAATTGATGAAGTAAATCAAATTTATGGTACTGATAGTGAGTTAACAATATTAAACTCAACAAATAAAACATTAACTTTAAAAATAGCAGAAAATGGTACTTTTAAATTTAAACCTAATGAACAAAAAACATTAAAATTAAAGCCAGGTAAATATAAAATGTTAGCTTCAGTTCCCGATGCATCACCACATATTGGATGGGAGAAATTAGAAGGTGGTTATCAATATTCAATAAAATATTATATTAAAACAGAATTTAATTAATTACCGTGAAAAAATTTTCAGCTTAGTTGTATTATATATTAGAAGATATTTTTTATTTATGAAAAGGCATAATTATGAAGATGTTCTATTTACTCGTTTTGGCAATTGTTTTTTGCACTGTGCCAATGTTTTCGCAAAGCTACGAAGCATATCGGCTTGAATCAAAATCTGGTGATATTATTTTTAGCCAACCAACAAAAGTTGGGAAAAAGTATATCATAACTGTTGAAGGAAAGTATCATCAGTGGCCCAATTCGTCAAACAAGGGCTTTGGTGTTGATGCTGTTTGGTACAATGATATTCCATCTTATGGAAATCCGGTTCTTGATCCTTATCTTGAAGATATGTTAAAAAATTCGATTTGGCTGGGTGACGAAAAGGTTTTTACTGTTCCATCTATTGAACCGATTTTACAAGGTTTCAAGTTTGGATTAAAGCAATATACAGGTTTTCGTCTTGATGGTGAAACATTGGACGCATATCCGGTTGAAACTTTAACTCATAGGTATCAAGTGGAAAAAATTGGTACCGGTGCTCCATTTTACTTCCAAATTCTTGATTCGGTCTATAATCTGTCAAGTGAAAAAGTTGAACCACGTTATGAAGATAATACTGGTTTTCTGATGGTAGCAATTGAGGAAGTTGCTGATACAAGCGGAGTAATTTGTGGTATCCAAGTTAAAGATTTAGGCAATAATCGTGTACAATTAATTATTAATGCCAAACTTGTCGTGAAAGATTCTACGGCAATAGGAGGTGAAATTAACATTCTATATGATATAAGTCAAATCGGAATAATTGAAAATGGCGCTTTTATTTGTCCTGATTCATTAGTTTGCGGTCAGGCGTCAAATTATCCGGTTGCAATGGGACTTGTAATTGATAGATCTGCAAGTATGGAAGAGCCAATTAGTAATGAAGATTTATTCACGACAAGAATGGATGCGATGAAAGTTGCTGTCCAAGAAATGATAAACGAAATGAATGTTAGCGAAAGCATCAAAGATTCAAGTTTCATAATGTCATTTTCAAATTCTGTCCGACTTGAACAAGATTGGACTCACGAAAAAGATACATTAATTAATGCAATTGGGGGAATTGTTCCAGATTCGGCAACAGCATTTTATTCTGCATTAATTGCCGGATTGGAAAAATTAAGCAAACATTCTCACCCCAAAAAAGCGTTGATTGCTCTAACTGACGGCGATAATACAAGGGGGCCTATTTGGAGCCAAGAATGTCTTGCAACAATTTCTCAAAAATATTCTGACATTCAGATATATTTGATTGGCTTATCCTTCTCAAATTCTGAAAGAGAAAAACTTGCATTGGATACAATGAAACAAATTATATCAAAAGTTAAAAAGGGAAATGTATTCCAGATTAATCAAAAAGATTCATTAAGTGCAATTTATAATGATATTGCAAAGGATTTGACAGATGATGATTGTTGCTCGATTTACTTCAAGTCGCAAGGGTGTAATGGAAAAACCGATACAATTAAATATAAAATTGTTTTTGTGGCAGGAGATGAATTAATAACTAAGACAATTACTATCAAATGTAAATCTGATACAACAACAGGAATTATTGAAATTCCTGAAAAAGTAAATAATAAAGCAATATTATTACCAAATCCAGCTGAAACATATACAAAATTACAATTTATTACAGATTATAATGAAGATGTTGAAATTAAAATTATTGATTTGATTGGCAATGAATACTTTAGTTCAAGGGATTTCTTTGAAATGGGTACCCACACTAAAATTATTGATACAAGCCATATTCCAAATGGCTCTTACTTAGTGTTGATAAATTCCAAATATA
>CAYUZZ010000132.1:0-6332 GCA_964449505.1 uncultured Hyphomicrobiales bacterium
TCTACAATTTTAAAGGTAGAGAGTATATTAAATGAAGTTTATCCAGATTATATATCATATGATAAAGGACAATTTACTTTAACTCGTGGCTAAAGTAAGGTAATGATTTTGATAAGACCTTTTACTGATAATGAAACTTGCATTGAAGTAATTTCAAACGTTGTAATGGGCGGTAAATTATCTCCCGAATTAACTAAGTTTTTATTGCGTAAAAATGCAGAGCTTCATTTTGGTGCTTTTGGATTACTTTTTGATGATACAATCATATTTCAATATTCGATAGTAGGTACTAATGTAGATAAGAATGAATTAATAACATCTATCAATACAGTTGCCATAATTGCTGATCACTATGATGATGAACTTGCACTTATGAGTGGTGGTAAACGTGCAATTGACGTTGTACCCGAAGATGAATAAATTATGATTGAAACTTCACAGGGGATTTATTGCAGGGGCTTTTAATAGCCCCTTTTTTATTTCAGTCAATAATCAAAATACGGACTACATTAATAATTGAATTGATTTACAATAAAGCATTTAATTATTCTTAAGATGAGCATTACCTGATTTTAGAAGAGCTAACAAAAAGCCCAAATAAATTAAAATTGAACCAACCCATGCAAAATTTATAAAGGTTTTTTTTGTTATTTCAACAATTAATTCCCCTGAAGGTTCGATCAGTTTATCATCATGATTTTTAAATGAAAAAACTGCCAACTACTTGCTAAGATTAGTTTTATCCTGAATTAATCTTATTAGGCTAATATACTGTTAAATTTTAAAAAATCAATACCTTGTTTTTTTATAATTTTATTGTCATATAATAAAATTAACTCGAAGTGAATAACTTTACCGAAAAAACATTAATTTTGTAAGTGATTTTAATTAATTTTTTTTTAACATTTTGTTAAAGTGGATTCTCATAAAATACAAAGAAATAAGTAATGTTTTTTTTATTTTTGATTATATGTATAATTGCAGGTTCATCTGTCTTATCAGCCATAACGCTTAGTGGTGGATATATCGAGTATATTATCAATGGTGGATTTATTTTAGGGGATATTCCCATACGAATAGATGCTTTGTCCGGATGGATGATCCTTGTAATCAACATCACAATTCTAACGGGCTTTCTTTATGGCAAAAAATATCTTGAGCATCAAAAACCCGATTCGTCTAAAAAATATTTCCATTATTCCAACTATATTTTACTATATATTTCTATGCTTGTAGTATGTGTTGTTCAGAACTTCTTTGTTTTCCTTGCTTTTTGGGAGTTAGTTACTATATGTACATTTCTGCTGGTCATATTCGAGTCGTGGAAAAAGGATACTATTAAGGCTGGCATTAATTATCTACTACAATCTCATATTGGAATTTTATTTCTTTCGATAGCATTTATTTGGATAATGTCGAGTACTGGCTCCAATGATTTTAAGTCAATCGAAACTTTTTCATCTCAAAATCCTTCAGCTTTCAGTGTTTCTTTCTTTATTTTGCTGTTAATTGGTTTTGGATTCAAAGCTGGTTTTATTCCATTTCATACTTGGCTACCTTTAGCCCATCCAGCAGCACCATCTCATATTTCTGCTATAATGTCTGGAGTGATTATCAAACTTGGGATATTTGGAATTTTACGTTCTATTTTATTGATTAAAGGAAATCATCTTATTATTGGTGAAATAATATTGCTTGTATCGGTTTTCTCAGGTCTATATGGGGTAATGTTGGCAATTGTGCAACATAACCTTAAGAGATTGCTAGCATATCATAGTATTGAAAATATTGGAATTATTGGAATTGGAATAGGAATTGGGACAATCGGGATAGGTTTAG
Organism: uncultured Hyphomicrobiales bacterium; assembly: GCA_964449505.1. Classification (GTDB taxonomy): domain Bacteria; phylum Bacteroidota; class Ignavibacteria; order Kapaibacteriales; family UBA2268; genus JBDHXE01. The sequence goes on from CAYUZZ010000132.1 coordinate 1,840, forward strand.
AAAATGATTTTCTTGCTTTTGTTGGCTTTGCAGGTGCTTTACTACATGTTTTAAATCATTCCTTATTTAAATCATTGTTATTCTATGGTGCTGGTAGTGTTTATTATGAAACGGGTACTTTGGATATCGAACATTTGGGTGGTTTGATTAAAAGAATGCCACAGACTTCATTTATGTTTTTAATTGCTGCTCTCGCCATATCTGGTTTGCCGCCCTTTAATGGATTTATATCTGAATATCTAATTTATTCAGGATTATTTTCTGCTCTTAGTACAAATAACTTTTCGTTTTCATTGTTTATTATACTTGTTGTGATAGGATTGGTTTTGATTGGTGGGTTGGCTTTATTTTGCTTCACAAAAGCATTTGGAATTGTGTTTCTTGGAACTCCAAGAAGCAATTATCCTGACAAATTGAAGGAAGTTCCATTAGCTATGCTTGTACCACAGTATTTTATTACTTTTTTGATTGTCATAATTGGTCTGTTTCCTCAGTATTTTATAAAATTACTTCTAAATCCTGTTAAACTTTTTGTGCCGTCCCTTAGTAGTGATATATCCGCAATTTACTTATCTCAGTTTGATGTCTTAACTAACATTGGTATTGTGGGATTAATTATTCTAATTTTGACATCATTGATTTATTATCTAAGGCATCTTGTCCAAAAAAATAAGATAATCGCTGAATCTCCCACTTGGGGTTGTGGATATTCTGCACCAAATTATAAAATGCAATATACAGCCAGCTCCTATGCTAAAACTTATTCAAATTTAATCAAACCAATATTAATTACTCACAAAATAGAAGAACATAAGGCACTACTTTTCCCTGAGAAAGGAGAATACAAAACAGATGTTTATGATAAAATCGAGTATTTCTTGATTGATAAAAATTTGAAGATGATCAGAAAATTTTTATATAGATTTAATTTCCTTCAAAATGGTAGAATTCCTATTTATGTTTCTTATGGATTGCTATTTATTCTTTTGATTATTATTATCTCTTATAGCGAATATTTGAGTAAACTGATTTTAACATTTTATTAATTATATTTAGAATAATTTAATGATAAGTCTTTTTTTAATTTTATTGTCGAGTTTATTTTTTGTAGGAATAATTGACAAGACAAAAAGCAAACTCTCGGGTCGTAGGGGTGCATCTATTCTTCAACCCCTAAAAGATATAGTCCGACTATTTAGAAAAGGTTCAGTTTACAGCCAAACCACAAGCTTTATTTTCAAAATTGCATCACCCATTTATTTCTCCTCAATTATAGTGGCAGCAATGATGATACCATTTGGACAATATGGCGGCTTGCTTTCTTTTAATGGAGATTTTATTATGTTTGCATACGTTTTAGGTTTGGGTAAGTTTTTTAATATTATATCAAGTCTCGATACAGGCAGCAGTTTCGAAGGAATGGGTGCAAGTAGAGAGGGATTGATGTCGATGTTGGCGGAACCATCATTTTTTATTCTGATAGGAACAATTAGCTTGCTTGGGGGTGAAAGCTCTTTTGTGCATTTGTATAGTTCCATACATCATAGCACTATTGCTACTCCAATTATTGCCTACTTCATAATTATTATGGGCTCATTTATTTTCTTTATGCTTGGTTTAATAGAAAATAGTAGGATGCCGATTGATGACCCTAAAACTCATCTCGAGCTTACAATGATCCACGAAGTTATGATTCTTGATAACAGTGGCTTCGATTTAGGCTTGATCCATTTATCTGGTGCAATTAAATTTACTGTCTATGGTGCTTTGATTGCCAATTTATGGCTAATGGGTGATTTGAGTATTTTTATTGCAGTTCCAGTATTTTTTATAGTACAGTTTTTGTTTGCTATTGGTATTGGTGTGTCAGAATCATTTATTGCAAGGTTTAGGATTAATCAAAATCCTCAATTTATTTTTTCTTTATCTTCCATCGCATTCTTGATTTTTATTGGTGTAACAATATTATTAGGCAGGTTTAACTAATTTGTAGGTAAAAATGATAAACGTATTGATGCTTGTTTTTATTATGACATTATTTGTTTGTTCAACAGCAACAAGGTTGAGAACATACATCAAAGTTCTTATTATACAGGGGCTTTTACTGTTTTGTTTTTTTCTTATCCGACTGAACGAAATTAATATAACTAATTTGATTTTGCTTTTAGTTGAAACTATAGTAATCAAATCAATAGCAATACCGTACTTTTTGGAATATTTAATTAAAAAGAACAAAATTACTCGAGAAGCAGAACCATACATATCCTACTTTTCATCAATATTTATTTTCACTCTTATAAATATATTTATTTTTTTCCTTGCAAATACTTTACGTGGTGGAATTTTTCAGAATATATTTCTAGTCGGGTCGGTTTCCACCTTTTTTACAGGGTTTTATTTAATGATACTTAGGCACAAAATTATTACTCATGTAATTGGTTTTATCATTCTGGAAAATGGTGTTGTAATTCTATCACTTGCAGTTGGTAACGAAATGCCGATGTTAGTTAATCTTGGAATATTGTTAGATATTTTTGTAACAGTTTTAGTATTGGGGATATTTGCAAATAAGTTGGGCGATGTTTTCAAAGAGGGAGAAGTTGACCAATTGATTCAATTAAGGGATTAAATAAATGCCAATAATAGTTTATTTAGGTCTTGCAACAATTATTATTTTATCGATTTTTTTGATTCGAAACAAAAAGTCGGATAGCATATTATCTATTACATACTTGTGTTTACAATGGGGATTTACAATTTATGAATACTTCAACCTAAATAATGAACAACTTGAATATTTTACTCCAGATGCCATTGGAGTCATTTTATTATTTGTTTTAAGCACAATTGCAACTACTTCGTATTATTATAGCTTAATTTACTTCAGGCACAAAGTAACTCCCCCCAAGGTAAGGAGTATTTATTTTGTAGCATTATTTTCCCTTATCACGTCATTGGCTTGTGCTTATTTATCAAACCATATTGCAATAATGTGGATATTTGCTGAATTAACAACTCTTAGTTCGGCTATATTAATTTATCATAATAGAACACATAAAAGTCTCGAGGCAACCTGGAAATACTTATTTATTAGTTCGGTAAGTATTGCACTTATCTTTATTGGAATCTTATTTCTTGGAATTGCAGCCCAGGAAGCTAAATTAGATGGATTATTCTTTAAAACTCTTTTAGAAAATGCTAATTTGTTAGATGAATTTTGGTTAAAATCTTCATTTTTACTTGTCTTTACTGGGTTTACGGTCAAAGCTGGTTTAGTCCCAATGTACACTGCTGGAATTGATGCCAAAGACAAAGCGCCAACACCCGCATCTGCATTATTTTCAAGCGTAATTATGAATTTGGGTTTTCTTGGCATTTTTAGATTATTCGAAGTAGTTTCCAATACGAGTGCATATCAATGGGCTTGTACAGTGCTATTTATAAGTGCGTTTCTGTCAATTTTTGTATCAGCAGTATATATGATACGAGTCAAAAATTTCAAAAGAATGTTTGCCTATTCAAGCATAGAACACATGGGGATAATTATGCTTGGAATGGCATCCGGTGGAATTGGTTATTATGGTGCAATTCTTCATTTAGTGCTTCATTCATTTACCAAATCTTCTCTTTTTTACCAAACAGGCACCTTAGTAAGGGTTATAAATAGCAAATTGATAAAAGATGGTGGTGAATATTTCGATAAAAATACTTTTGGTGCTATTGTACTAATTCTTAGTTTCTTTGTTGTAACAGCAATGCCTCCTTCAGGACTTTTTGTTAGCGAATTTTTGATTTTCAGGTCTATTTTCGAAGCCAATTATATTTGGCTATTAATAGTAATTATTGCCCTTCTTTCTTTCATAATTTGGGCTATGAGTGAAAATCTTTTTAAACTACTTTTTAATAAATTACCAAATTCCAATAATAATAAATACGAGTTTGAGAAAATAAGTTCATTAGAAACAATTCCTCAATTAGCACTAATTCTTGCAGTAATTTATTTGGGATTCTATCCGCCTGAGTTTTTGCAAAATTTAATTCTTCAGGCATTGATTAATTTAAAATAACTGGATAAATTTAATAAAATGAACAATTCCTTGACCATTTCAAATAACCAAACAGTAGATTTTGAACAAATCCCTATTTTCTCTTATGGTGATTTTTTAAATTATAACACAGATATGTTGGCGAATATTCAAAATCATTGTGTGAATTATTACGGCGTAATGTATAGAGGCAATCTAAGACTCATAAACTGTATTGCCAATGATTCTGATTCTTTAATTTATGTATCCTCTTCAATTATAAATAATCATAGTGGGGATATCTATCCATCACTCACTGCACGTCATAATGCTTTTCATTTATTTGAAAGAGAAATTAGCGAGAATTTTGATATAACTTATTCCGATCATCCTTGGTTAAAACCTGTAAGATTTGGGGTAAGTTCTACAAAAAAAAGCAAAATTGAGGACTATCCATTTTATAAAATG